>JBBRWF010000070.1:0-12580 GCA_038249405.1 Anaerolineales bacterium | reverse complement strand
GCAAACCATGTATGACCGCCCGGCCAATATGTTTGTGGCTGGTTTTATTGGTTCGCCGGCCATGAACTTCTTCCCCGGTAAGATCAAGAAGCAAGACGGCAGGCTTTACGTGGAAACCGCGGGCTTTACTGTGGCGATCCCCGAAGAACGCTCCAAACCCTATATGGACTACGTCGATAAGAAGGTTGTGTTTGGTATTCGTCCTGAAGATGTTAAGAACCCCCAGTTCATGCCCCCGAACATTCACGGCGAAAAGATGCCCGCCAAGGTGGATGTAATTGAACTGATGGGTAATGAAATTTACCTCTACCTGGTTAGCGGCGGCAACAGCTTTGTTGCTCGTGTCGATCCCCGCACCAGTTTCAAAGCTGGCGAGGATGTACAGGTAGCGCTCAATATGGATAACTTCCATATCTTTGATACGGAAACCGAAAAGGCGATCCGCTAGTTTTAACTGACCAACAACCGCCAGGAGTGTAAACCTCTGGCGGTTTATCTTGTCTGTAGGAGATTTACATGGAAGCAAAGTACAAACTGGTTTTAGTGCGTCACGGACAGAGCACCTGGAACCTCGAAAACCGTTTTACCGGTTGGACGGATGTGGACCTGACCGACCAGGGCGCTTCCGAAGCCCGCACCGGTGGTCAATTACTGAAAGAAGCCGGGTTTGAGTTCGATATCGCTTATACATCTGTGCTTAAACGTGCCATCAAGACCCTGGGGATTATCCAGGCTGAAATGAACCTGGAATGGATGCCCGTCATCCGCGCCTGGCAGCTAAATGAACGTCATTATGGCTCCCTGCAGGGTTTGAACAAAGCTGAAATGGCAGAAAAATTTGGGGATGCCCAGGTCAAGATTTGGCGGCGCAGTTATGATGTACCACCGCCTGCGTTGGAATTAAGTGACGAGCGTCACCCGCGTTTTGACCGGCGCTATGCCGGGCTGAAACCCGAAGAATTGCCTGCCACAGAATCGCTCAAGATCACGCTGGAGCGTGTGTTGCCTTACTGGCACAACACCCTCGCACCGATGATCAAGACCGGTAAAAGTGTGTTGATTGCCGCGCACGGCAACAGTCTGCGCGCCATGGTTAAATACCTGGATAATATCCCTGATAGCGAAATCACCGAATTAAACATTCCTACTGGCATACCGCTTGTTTATGAATTGGATTCTGATCTAAAACCTATCAAGCATTATTACCTGGGTGATGCTGAAGCCGTTGCCGCTGCCGCAGCTGCGGTTGCTGCTCAGGGCGCCAGCAAGAAATAATTTGTAGTCAATAAGACCAGAACCCCATCAGGAACTATCCTGCGGGGTTCTGGCGAAAGTTTATTAATTTATTCGTATTTTCTAGATGATATTTAATTCCTCTGGTGTTTTTTCTCTCAATGCTTTGAAAACAGTGGGTTTAAGCTTTTCAATGCAAACTTCATGCTCTTGAAGTAAAAATATCCCTGGTGCGTGTGGGGAGGTTATTTTTTAGATTACAGGTGGATACCGTAAATGACTTTCTCTCTGGATTTTGTTTCTGAATTACGCAAACATTTTAGCGGCGATGTTCGAGTTGATTCTGCCACTCGTTCTTTATACAGCACCGATGCGTCCATCTACCAGATCGAACCGCTGGGTGTCGCGTTACCGCGTACCCAGGATGACCTTATCGCGGCGGTTGAACTGGCGGCGAAATATCATGTGCCCATTTTGGCGCGAGGCGCGGGTTCCAGCCTGGCGGGTCAGGCGATTGGGCAGGCCTTAATCCTGGATTGTTCGCGGCATTTAAATAAAATCCTTGAATTTGATCCACAGGCGCAAACTGTTCAGGTCGAACCAGGCGTGATTCTGGCTGGCATGAATCGCGCTGTGGCAGGTCATGGTTTAATGTTTGGCCCCGATCCTGCTTCCGCCGAGCGTGCAACCATGGGTGGCGTGATAGGCAACAATGCCACCGGCGCTCATTCTATTCTCTACGGTATGACTGCTGACCACTTGCTCTCCGCCGAGGTTATTCTTTCAGATGGCAGTCTGGCTGTCTGGGAACCCGTGCTTGAACAAGCCAACCAACAGAAAAGCAACAATTCACGGCAGCAGGCGATAGTAAATGCAGCCTTTGAAATCCGTGACCATGTTGCGGATGATATTCGCATAAACTGGCCTGCCAGTTGGCGCAATTCTGCCGGGTATCGCCTGAATTATCTGCTGCCTTGGTCCGCAACCCGCCCCCCCATGTGGGAAGGTGCGCATTATCCTTCTCTAGATTTTGCCCCGGCTGCTTTCAACCTGGCAACTTTATTGGCTGGTAGTGAAGGTACACTGGCGGTAATTCGCTCGGCAAAACTCAACCTGGTCAAAAAACCACGCCACACTATTCTGGGCGTGTTGTCTTTTGGTAGTATCGTTGCTGCTTGCGAGGCAGTTCCCGCTCTGCTGGAACGCAGCCCATCAGCCGTGGAACTCATTCCCCAAATGCTGATTCGCCTCGCGCGCAGCATCCCTGCCTACGCCAGTCAGGTAAATTTTGTACAAGGCGACCCCGCAGCGTTATTGGTTGTTGAGTTTTCTGGCTCGGATATCGTGGCATTGCGCCAAAAAGCACGTGCATTGTCTGTTGATGTGGTTATTGCTGAAACGGCCCCGGAGCAGGCGCGGGTTTGGAATGTGCGTAAGGTCGGGCTGGGGATTTTCGACTCGCGCCCTGCGGATGCCCGCCCGGTGGCCTTTATCGAAGACTGCGCCATCCCTGTTCAGCGCCTCGGAGAATTCGTGCGAGAAGTACAGCGCATTTTGGATGAGACAGGCACACAGGCTGCATTTTATGCACATGCCTCGGCTGGTTGTCTGCATATTCGCCCTATCCTGAATTTAAAGACGGAGAGTGGCGTGCATGACCTGCGCTCAATTGCAGCGCAGGTTCTGGAACTTACCCTTCGCCTGGGTGGGGCTATGTCTTCGGAACATGGTGATGGGTTAGTGCGTGCTGAGTGGCTGCGCAAAACCTATGGCGACAGTATGGTACAGGCTTTTGAACATCTCAAAAAATCAGCAGATCCGCACGACTTGTTCAATCCGAAAAAGTTGACCGGCGCACCCCCTATGGATACCAACCTGCGTTATGGGCAAAGTTACCATGCTGCAGCCTGGAGTCCGGCGCTGGATTTTCACGGACTGGGGAACAAAGGGTTGGAGAGCGCAATTGAGCAGTGTAATGGCCAGGGAGTATGCCGTAAACTGGATGGAGTCATGTGCCCCTCCTTTCAGGCTACGCGCGAGGAAGAATATTCAACTCGCGGGAGGGCTAATTTGTTGCGCGCCATGATTTCACTTGGCGAAAAGAGGATGCCTCCGAAACAGGTCAAGCAGGCGCTTGATCTGTGTCTGGCTTGCAAGGGCTGTAAGGCAGAATGTCCGAGCGGCGTAGACATGGCCAAGCTCAAATATGAATTTCAGTCCCATTACTTTGAAACCCACCGCCGCCCGTTGCGCGATTATCTGTTTGGTTATATTGGGCAGTTGGCCCGCTTTGGTGCGCCTTTTGGCGGCCTTGCAAATAGCGTGATGGCCTTGCCCGCATTGAGTGAAATATTGGGGCTTAGCAATAAGCGCATTTTTCCCAAGTTTAGAAAATCTTTAACTCAGGTTGATGCAATTCCGGCCACTGCATCCGCGGAGAGCTGTTTACTGCTGCCTGATACCTTCACGCACTTCTTTGAACCTGAAGTTGAGCAGTCTGCTCTGGCTGTCATGAAGGCTTGCTCGATTAGCGTCCGAACCCTTCCTGTTTTTGGAGCCGGGCGCACATTGATTTCCAAAGGCTTTATCACTGCGGCTCGCCAGCATGCAGTTCATTTGTTGGATGCTATTCGCAATGAAGACCCGATCAGAATGTTGCCAATTGTTGGCTTGGAGCCATCCGAGATTTACACATTACGTGATGAATTGATAGACTTAGTGCCCGAGCGGCGAGTAGAGGCTGAGTCACTTGTTGCGCGCTCCTGGTTGATTGATGAATATCTAATCCGCTCCCGCCCCGGCACAGATGTAAGACGGATTGAAAGTGTTGGCAAACGCTATGGTGCTGCTGCTTTCTACAATGGTAAGGTTATGCTGCACGGACATTGCTATCAGAAAGCCCAGCCACCGCACCCGGATGGTTGTTCAGTGGGCGTCGCTGCCTCAGCTGAACTTTTGCGTGCCGTCGGTTATGGTGTCGAAGTCTTGGACACTGGTTGCTGCGGGATGGCAGGGGCTTTTGGGTATGAAGATGAACATTACGCCGTTTCCATGCAGGTCGGTGAACTCAAACTCTTGCCTGAGGCGCGCCGCGCCGCTTCTGAACAGGCTTACGTGGCTGCTCCGGGCACATCCTGCCGGTCTCAAATTGCGGATGGGGCTGGTGTGCAGGCCCAACATACTATTCAATTGGTGGCGCAGATTCTGAGTGGTACCTATTCCTCTGATATACTAAAATAAACCTTTTTGAACCAGAAAGCCAGGGTTCGAAGGTGGAAGTACCGTAAATCGATTTCCCCGGAGTAATAACTTTGTACGAACTCAATCGCATTGACTACGAACGTGTTCGGCCGTTGTTTCGCAAGCTGGATATCCACCTGCCCCTTCAGGCAATTCTGGCAGGCAATGTGGATGCGCCAATTTATGTGGACAATATCCTGCACCCTCAAACCGCCATCACCTGGAGCGGTCACCGTTTTTATCTGGCAGGGGCGCCAGGTAATACGGATTTAATTGCGGCCGCGCGCAAGATTTTTCTGGAAAATTATGCCCTGAGCGCCTGGAAAGCGGGCATTAATTCTTACATTGTGCATTTTCCTTCCGAAAAATGGGAAACCTTCGTCACTGCCATGCTGGCGCAAAAATATCCCATCAAATCGCAGCGTTCCTATTACGCTGCCAAAGCGCAGCGCCGTGATTGGAAAAGCCGGCTGCCAGATGGTTTCAGCGTGCGCACCGCAGATGCGGCTCTGCTGACTGAAAAGTGGCAGAACCCCGAGTTTCTCACCGATGAGATGTGCTCGGAACGCGAGTCCGTACAGGATTTTCTTGAAAAGAGCTTTGGTGTCGTACTTACCCATGGCGACGAAATCGCAGGTTGGTGCCTGTCTGAATACAATACCGGGCATCGCTGTGAAGTGGGCATTGCCACGCATGAAGACTATCAGCGCCAAGGTTTGGGGACGCTTTTGTCGCATGCTTTTCTCGAAATGGCCCGCGTGAAAGACATTGCTGGGGTTGGTTGGCACTGCAATACCAGTAACTCAGCCTCTGGCGCCACTGCGCTCAAAGCCGGGTTTGAAAAAGTGCAGGATTACCCGGTTTATATTGGTTGGTTCGATGATGCAGCTAACCTGGCACACAATGGATATTTTGCGCACGGGCGCGCTGATTACGCCGAAGCGCTAACTTTTTATGAAAAATCCTTTGCGCTCGGGGATGTATCTGATTGGGTGTATTGGGGCGCTGCCTGCGATGCTGCCTTGATTGGCGAAACCGAAAAGGCGTTAAACTATTTACAGCAGGCTATTGATCACGGGTTTGACGACTTGGATAACATTCAGGAGTCGCGTTATTTACTCAACTTGCATGGAACCCCTGGTTGGCAAGCGATCATCAATCGTCTTGAAGAAATCAACGCGTAACATTTGATTCAGGCCGCTTTTTTGGGCTTAAGTTATTTATTAAATCGATATTCACCTCTATGGTTGCCCCGCAGCCAGGTTGCTTTTCAACGCAGCTGCTGCCACTCCGAAGGCAACTTCCACATTTAACGACCGCTTTTTGCCCTGCATGGGAATATAAACAATCCGTTCGCAAATATCCAACAGGGCGGGGTCCACACCCGTGACTTCATTTCCGGCAATCAGCACCAGACGCTGATCGCCGGAAATTTTTGCATTCTCAATTGAAATCGCTCGTTCATCCTGCTCCAGCGCCCAAAGGCGTGCGCCCTCTGCAATAAGCGTTTGGGCTGCATAAAGCGCGTTCGGGGCGTATGTCCATGGGATGTTTTGATCGGCCCCAAGCGCAGTTTTGGCCACAGATGTGTTTTCAGGTGTTGGCGTAAACCCACACAGGTGCAACTTTTGCACACCCAGTCCATCTGCTGTGCGAAAAATAGCGCCGACATTCCAGGCAGAACGGATGTTATCCAGAAGCCCTTCGATCTTCACCGCTGATTGGAAAATCGTTGAGGCAGGTTCGGTTGTCAGGGTGCGGCTGAGTGCAATCGCAGTGCTCCCCATGCATCGTGGACAGCGTTCGCCAAAAGGGTGTCCTTTCACCAACGGATAACGCAACCCGCAGGCAGGGTTTTCGCAAACACGGATTTCAAAGCTGGTAAGCATACGGATGATTAAACCACAGATTTTCTGAGAAATAAAAAAACTCCCCTGACTCCGGTAAAAGGGAGTCAGGGGAGTTTTACATCTGAGAATTACAACAACAGCGTGGCTTCGATCATGCCGGTTTTGGCGTTGGAAGAGAAGCTCGAGAACCCGGCTTTGCGGCATAGTTTCTGCATGGCTTCGTTTTCCTTTGACATCACGCCTATAATGCGCTTGATTTTCTCATGCTTTGCGGCAGTGATCAGACGGCGCACCAGTTCCATGCCAATTCCTTCGCCCTGATACTTGTCGCTGACCAGCATACTCATCCGGGCTTCTTCATCTTCACCACGGAACTTGCTGAGGCGGCCTACACCGATGATCGCGCGTTCATTATTTTCTTCAATCTCGATCACCAGCGCTACCTCGCGAGCGTAATCGCTGTGACACACGCGCGAAAGACGCTCGTGGGTTACGCGTTCACTCAGCAGCATCGGCGAAAGGAAGCGCAGATATACCGAACGATCCGAGAGTGTCTCGTGGAATCGCTGCATGAGCGGTTCATCTTCTGCGCGGATCGGGCGGATGGTTACTTCGCGCCCGCTGCGCATTGTCCACTTCCCAACATAGCGATTTGGATACGGGCGGATTGCCAGCTTGGGCAAAGTAGATTCAGGAACGTCCTTGCCGTACAGAACTACCCGACCGTCCAGGGCCAGCAATCCTTCGGGCGATGCGATCAGCGGGTTAATATCAAGTTCTTTGATCCAGCGTTGTTCTACCACAAGTTGACTAAAGCGCACCAGTAGCTTTTCCAGCGCTTCAATATCCACCGGCTTACGCCCACGAACACCCTTGAGCGCAGTGTAAATCTTGGTGCGTTCGATCATGCGCAACGCCAGGGTGGTGTTGAGCGGAGGCAGAGCCAGCGCGCGATCCTTAAAAACTTCTACGAGTTGCCCACCGGTGCCAAAGAGCAGAACTGGCCCAAATTGTGGGTCGATGCTGGAGCCAATGATCAATTCGTACCCTTCAGCTTTAATCATAGGTTGGACTGTGACCCCCAGGAAGTGTTCAGCCCCGGCTTTTTCAGTGACGGAAGACTGGATGGCTTCGTAAGCGGCTGCCACCGATTCAGTATCCTGCAAGTTGAGTTTTACGCCGCCCACATCTGTTTTGTGGGTGATGGTTTCGGAGTGCAGCTTGAGCACAACTGGGAAGCCCAGGCTTGCAGCCATTTCTCCGGCCTCTTTGGCTGATGTGGCAATCAGGGTTGGGGTGGTGGGAATGCCATAAGCCGCCAGAAGCTGCTTGGATTCGGCTTCCGTCAGCAGTTCCCGTCCGCTGGCGCGCACATGGTCGATGATCGATTTAGCCTTCTCACGGTCTGGTCCGGCGCCTTCATCGTCTGGTAGAGAGGGGGTTTCGTAAAGTGTGCGCAAGTTATAAGAGGATTGCCACATATAAGTAAAGGCTCGCGCAGCATCATCTGGATATTCAAAGGTCGGGATGCCCGCCTTGTTCAGAATGGCTTCACCGGCAGCAACTTCCTTGCCGCCAGACCAGGAGGCTAAGATTGGCTTGTCGTAGCTCTTTGCGTATGACTTAAGCGCCTCGGCTGTTGCCGTCGGATCGGTCATGGCTTGTGGGGTCAGAATGACCAGTAATCCATCGCTGTTGGGGTCCTGAGCGGCAACCTCCAACGACTTGGCATAACGCTGCGGGTCAGCATCCCCAATGATATCGATCGGGTTGTTATGACTCCATGAGGCTGGCAAAAATTCATTCAACTTGCTCATGGTTTCACCCGAGATTTCAGCAAGCTCGCCACCAGTGGTCAGGAGCGTATCGGTTGCCAGAACTCCCGGGCCGCCCGCGTTGGTCAGAATGGTTAGGCGCGGTCCCTTGGGGCGCGGCTGGCGGCCAAGCACTTCGGCCATCGAGAAGATTTCGCTGATGCTGTTGACGCGCAGGACACCGGCGCGGCGGAAAGCGGCTTCCAGTACCTCGTCAGAGCCGGTCAATGAACCCGTGTGCGATGCTGCTGCGCGTGCGGCGCCTTCAGTCCGGCCTGGCTTGATTACGATGATCGGTTTGGTCAAAGCCACTTCGCGCGCAGCGGAAAGGAATGAGCGCGCATCGCCGATGCTTTCCATGTAAATCACGATGCTGTCAGTATGCGGGTCATCACCCAGGTAGTAGATCAGGTCGCCCCAGTCCACATCCAACATGGAGCCAACGGAAACGAAGGCTGAGAAGCCTACATTTTCCTTGAACGACCAGTCTAATACTGCGGTGCACAACGCGCCGGATTGGCTGATGAAAGCCACATGCCCCTTGCGCGCCATGCCTGCTGCAAAAGTGGCATTCAGGCCGCTGATCGGGTTCATCACGCCCAGGCAGTTCGGGCCAACCACGCGCATTCCGCCTTTGCGTGCATTCTCAAGCAGTTGTCGTTCCAATTCCACGCCCGCCGGTCCGATTTCCTTGAAGCCCGCCGAGATGACGATGGCGCCTTTGACTCCTGCCTCGGCGCATTCCTGGATGATACCTGGGATGCTGGTGGATGGCGTGACAATCACTGCCAGATCAACCTGGTCGGGAACCTCCTTGATACTCGGGTAAGCCTTAATCCCAAGCAGGCTGGAGCGCTTGGGATTGATCGGAAAGACTGCGCCGCCAAACGGGCTGCTGATCAGGTTCCACAGGATGGTGCGGCCTACGCTGCCTTCCTTTTCGGTCGCCCCAATTACGGCCACGTTCTGTGGAGCAAAAATGCTCTTGAGTGGGTTTGCCGTGTATTGGTAAACATCATGTGAAGGGTCAAAGCGCGACCAGGTTTCTTTATTGATAGGGGTTGGTGTGGTCATATAATTAATCGTCCTTTTAGAATTCCGCAATGCGGTTGTTATTATGGCATGGTTTGTTTGTGAAAAAAAGAACAAAACCAATTCATTATAAGCCAAAAAACGTCAGTTGGCAGGGCTATTATCAGTTGTTTTGACTTAATCAAAAGCTACTTTTGCTATTTAAATAGCTTGCATTTTTTGCAGATGCAAACAATCTACTTTGGGAATATGATAACAATATTTTACTTCCGAAATGGAAGAAAACCTGGGATTAGGCATGTTGTATATAATACCCGCGGGCACAAATTGCGGCTTTTCGCTAGAAAAAGATCGCATGTTTGTGGCCTCGTTGGGTATAATTTCAAAAAATTAACATGGAGGACGATATGCCAATCAATCCTTTTAAGCTCGAACGATATTTTGCACAATACGAATTCAGTGTTAAATACCTGCTCAGCTCGTCCGATTGTGAAAGCTTGGGGATGGCCGAACTCTTGGAGATGGCCTCGCCCGAAATCCTCGCTCTGTGGCGTGATCTCAAGTTGGGCTACACCGAATCACCCGGTCATCCGTTGCTTCGGCAACAAGTAGCCCGCTTATATCCCGGCCTTGGTCCAGAGCATACTCTGATCGCCGTACCGGAAGAAGCGATCTTTATCGCCATGCAAACCCTGCTGTCCCCCGGCGATCACGTTATTGCGCTTGCCCCATCTTACCAATCGCTGACAGAGATTGCGCGCTCAATTGGCTGCCCGGTAACACCCTGGCAATTACACCCGGGTACTGATGGCTGGACGCTTGATTTGGAAGAATTGAAATCCGCCATCACCCCGCGCACCCGTTTGCTGGTGATTAATTTTCCCAATAACCCCACTGGTTTTTTACCGCCGCTCGAACTATTTGATGCCATGCTTGCGATTGCGCGTAGTTACGGTTTAGTTGTTTTCTCCGATGAAATGTACCGCTTACTGGAATTTGACCCTGTCCAGCGCCTGCCGTCTGTTGCGCAGGTTTATGAGAAAGGCATCTCTCTTTCAGGGCTCTCGAAGTCTTTTGCCTTGCCTGGCCTGCGCGTGGGCTGGCTGACAGGCACCGAACCTGGGCTTGTGGAGCGTTGGCTCGAATACAAGGATTACACCACCATCTGCAACAGCGCTCCCGGCGAAATCCTCGGGTTGATTGCGCTTCAAAACACCGAACGCATCGTTGCGCGCAACCTGGAGATTATCCGCGCCAACCTGCATGCTGCTCAGCAGTTTTGCAGCCGTCACGCAGACAAAATCGACTGGCTTGCACCGTGCGCCGGTTCGATCGCTTTCCCATGCTGGAAGGGCGGTAAACCGCTCGAACAGCTCTGCCAGCTTGCCCTCGACCAGCAAGGTGTCATGATCGTCCCCGGCGAAATGTTCGATCACCACGGTGGTTACTTTCGCCTCGGCCTGGGCCGCAAGAATTTCGCCGAAGCCCTCGAACATCTGGATGAGGTCTTGACGGCGGGTTTCTAGCCAATTGCGGTATAATTTGCGCTGCGCCAGGCAAAACAGGCGCATGCCTACGTAGCTCAATGGATAGAGCGCCTGACTTCGGATCAGTAGGTTGCGGGTTCGACTCCTGCCGTGGGCACTAAATGTGGCGGTAAATCGCTTGAAATACCCAAAATATGGTTTTCTGAACCTGCCGTGAGGCAGGTTCACTCTTTAATGGTGCAGCGCCAGTTATTGACTGTTTTGGACCCTTAAGTTTCCGTATCTGGTTTGCGTGCTCATGGTAAAATTATAAAAACAGAACAAGCGTTCGGGTTTTTGCAACCGGCTAACCAGTCGGATGATACAAACGAAAATTTTTTTATTTAAATTGTGCGTTTCTGTGCGTTTCTGTGCGTTTCTGTGCGTTTTTGTGCTATGCCGCCCTTTACCCTGCACTCCAAGAAACCAGAATTCCTCCCGCCAAAAGCCGACCAACCAAAATGATCGCTTACCCTTCAAAAAGAAATCCGCGTAATCTGCTAAATCTGTGGTTCCGGTTCGGCTTTTCACCCACCCAACCAAAATGACCGCATCTCCTTCAAAAAAGAAATCCGCGAAATCCGCGTAATCTGCTAAATCTGTGGTCAGTTTTAGATGCTTGCTCACCTCGCCAAAGTCACGTACAATCATATTACATTCAATCCAAAGGGATAAACCATGCCTGACGTAAAGCAATTTGGCGAACAACTGTTTGAAAGTCTTGAAAAAGTAATGGTTGGCAAGCACTCCGCGCTCGAATTGGTGGTGATTGGTTTGCTCTGCCAGGGACATGTTTTGATTGAAGATGTTCCTGGCGTAGGCAAAACAGTGATGGCGCGCACACTGGCAAAATCGCTGGGCTGCACCTTTAACCGCGTGCAGTTCACCCCCGATATGCTTCCCTCCGATGTCACCGGAGTATCCATTTTCAACCAGGAAAATCACAATTTTGAATTCAGAGCCGGTCCCATCTTCGGACAGGTGGTTCTGGCGGATGAGATCAACCGCGCAACACCCAAAACACAGGCCGCCCTGCTCGAAGCCATGGATGAGCATCAGGTCACAGTCGATGGGGTTACCCACCCTCTCCCCCGTCCATTTATTGTGCTCGCCACGCAAAACCCCATTGAATATGAAGGCACTTTCCCACTACCGGAAGCCCAGTTGGATCGTTTTTTGCTCAAAGTTCGCCTCGGGTACCCCAGCCAATCGGATGAGATCAAGATATTGGAAGATCAGCAGCTGCGCCACCCAATCGAAACCATTCAGCCCATCTTTGCCGCTGATGAGATCCTCGCTGCCGCCGATGCTGTAAAATCTGTGTTTGTTTCAGCCAGCATAAAGCGCTACATCATTGATCTTACCCACCGCACCCGTGTCAGCACCGATGTCTACCTCGGCGCCAGCCCGCGCGGTTCATTGGCACTTTTCCGCGCCGGTCAAGCCCGTGCTGCGCTCAATGGACGTGATTATGTTCTTCCGGATGATATCAAGGCATTGGCTCAGCCAATTCTTGGACATCGCATCATTGTCAACCCGGCTGCGCGATTGCGCGAAGTAACAGCTGAGCGCATTGTGCAGGAGATTTTGCTTACTGCGCCAGTTCCAGGTGGCAGTTATTCAGCCTGATGCGTAACACCGGCTGGTTTCTCTTTTTTCTCCTCTTTGTCGTTGGCGTGCTGGGGGTTTCTACCACTGGCGCAGCCCTCTACGTGCGCCTGGTATATATGGGTGCGTTTTTACTTCTTGCCACCTGGGTCTGGACACGCATTTCCCTGCGAAATTTACGGCTGGTGCGCCATGCCCGTTCCTTGCGCGCCAGCGTCGGTGATATTTTTGAAGAGAGCTTTGAGTTAATTAATTCGAGTCGTTTTCCGCGCCATTT
>JBBRWF010000069.1:0-12704 GCA_038249405.1 Anaerolineales bacterium | reverse complement strand
TGGTAGACGGAAAAACAAACGGCTCTGGAGTAGCAGTTGCCTTTAGGGTAGAAGTAGGACTTAAAGTAGCAGTTGGGCTTGGGCTTTGGGTTTTCGTTAGGCCAGGAGTACCTGTACTAGCCACCGCTGCCATAACAGAAGAAGCCTTACTGGCAACGAAAATCCAGTAAGAGAAAAAAGAAAGGAAAACAACCCAGATAAACAAACGTTTCATTCTTATGATTTCTTTGGCGCAGCTGGCACCCTTGAAGTAACCCGCTTCCATGCCTTTGAAGGTACTGCAGGAGGTATGTATTTAATCAGATCGCTACTCAATGAATAGGCGATATCTTCAATTTTCTTGGAAATGGGTAAATCAGGGAGGGTTTCCACAAAAGGCTTGCCTAGGTTGACCGCTCGCAAAACTTCGGCAGGTTCATAAGGAATTTCAAAATCAAACGGGCGCCCTATAGCTTTTTCAAGTTGGGCCTTTTCAATTCCCTGATTGGGGAAAATTCGATTCAGAACAATCTTAATATTTTCAGGAGGAATACCAAGCTGGTTGTAAATCTTCATCGCACTGATTGCGACACGTAGTGACCCCATTTCCGGTGCTACAACCAGCAAAATTGTATTTGCAACCAACAATGTGGAAATAACAGTATCTGTAAAATCATGCGAAGTGTCGATAACAATAAAATTGTATTTTTTGTTTAACTTCTCAAAAACTACATTCCAAAAATCAACATTAAAGACATCTGTGGCAACCGGGAAACGCGGGGCGGCGATATAGTGCAAACCGCTTTCATGTATGTTAATCAACTCATCGACCATGGATTCATCAATTTCGCCAGCCGGAAGGTCGGCAAATCTTCCCAAAGTCATCTTGGGGGTTTCATTCAGCAACATTGAAACTTGCCCGGTAAAAAATGCTGTATCCAACAGCATAGTCGGCTTTTCCCATATCTGATAAAAGGAGGTTGCCAAGTTAACTGCCAGGCTAGAAACGCCACTACCTCCGCGCAAACTGTGAACGGCAATCACAGTTGGGTAGGTTTGCAGGCTTCCTTCCAGTTCACTGGTGATTTGCATCGCCTTTGCCCGACGCGCCAAGATATCCAGACGCGCGGCCAACTCTTCGGGCTCGAATGGTTTAATTAGATAATCATCGGCGCCTAAATCAAACGCTTTAAGTTTGTCTTCAAGATTAGTAACACTGGTTAAGAAGATAACGGGAATATGGCGGTAGGCTGGGTCTCTGCGTAGGTTTTCAAGGACATCAAAACCCGTCATGTCTGGCATACGCATATCAACAATCACTATTTCAGGTTTAGATGCTGAAATAGCAGCCAATCCTTCTTTACCGCTTTTAGCATAGACTAGTTCATAGCCCCTCTTTTGGAGAGGGCCTGTGGCCATTTTATGGAATACCGGTTCGTCATCAATCATTAAAACGCGCATATCAAGATCTCCGATCAGCTCATATTACTATCTATTGAATTTGATAATAATTTTTCCGGCAGTTTCGTTAAGCGTTGGTAAATGCTGAACAATTTCCTGCAGAGTATTCAAGGTTTTCTCTTGGGCTTGCTGGCTGCTATACTCATCCAAGCGATACGCAAGCACCGAAAGAAAACAAGCACCGAAATTTGCAGAAACCCCTTTCAAATTGTGGGCCTGTAAAGATATGCTTTTCCACTGCCTGGCATCAAAAGCTTGCTGCAAATGATCCACTCGAGCCGGAATTCCATTGATAAATTCAGACAGGGTTTCACAATACATTTTAACATCACCGTCGAAGCGCTCTAACCCATCTTGTTCGTCAATAGTGGACAGATTGTCTATCGTGCCATCCATATTATAAATAGATGTTTCCGGACTGGAATTTGGCACATCACTAGCAATAACACTAATTACTAGTTCAAGCCTTTTTACATCAAAAGGTTTTGCCAGATAGGTATCAGCGCCGGCATTCTTGTAGGTTTCGCCAATCTTAATAGGTACTGCAGCAGTGAGCAAGACAATCGGAAGACGATGTATATTTTTTTCCCATTTTCTAATTTGTCGTGTGGCTTCCAACCCATCCATCTCAGGCATTTGGACATCCATCAAAACCAAATCAAAATTCTCTTTTTTAACTGCTTCAAGCGCCTGTAATCCATTCCAGACGCTTTTGACTTGATGCCCACGACGAGTCAAAATCAGCTTGAGCATAGCCTGGTTTTGTACATCATCTTCAGCAATAAGTATGTTAAGACTACGCATATTCTTGCCCCAAAAAATAATTAAAGTTATGCTTTCAACAAAAAAACCTTCTCAACAGTTGCACCTGGCAACGTTAATTTTATCATCGTCTTTGAAAGACGTATTTCGATTCTCCAAGGGTAACACCACGGTTGAACTGTATCGTTACAAATCTAAATATACATCATATTCGGTTTTTATGAAAGAAACTTTGCTCACAAACCCGATGATGGTTTATTTTAAATGAGTCAAAGCTACTCCCCAGTTATACTTCACCATCAAAGTTTGGAAATTGCGATACGAATGAAGCCCAAAGAGTAATTCCGAAAAAACGATAAGGCAGCTCACCCCATCCAGTAACTTTGCTGGATGGGGTGAGGGTATTTAATGTGCCAGATTATTCACCCTGTTGAATTTGAGCTGCACGAAGGGTGTTCTTCATTAACATTGCAATCGTCATGGGACCTACACCGCCGGGGACCGGGGTAATGAAACCGGCGACTTCTTTGGCTTCGTCAAAATTAACATCGCCAACCAGACGGTAACCGCTCTTTTTAGTGGCATCCGGTTTAGAGTTAATACCAACATCGATGACCGCTGCGCCTGGCTTGATCCAATCGCCGCGCACCATTTCGGTCTTGCCAATGGCCGCGATCAGTATATCTGCCTGGCGGATAACATCGGGTAAGTTCTTGGTACGGGAATGGCAGACAGTTACGGTAGCATTTTTGCCAATCAGCAACAATGCAGCTGGCATACCAACAATGTTAGAGCGCCCTAGTACCACTGCATTGGCACCTTCAATTTTGACTCCAGCCTGCTCAAGAAGGTAGATACAGCCATAAGGAGTGCAGGGCACGAATAACGGGTCGCGGCCCTTTTGTGCAAGGCGGCCAATATTGATCGGGGAGAAGCCATCCACATCTTTTTCAATGCTAATCAATTGCAAAACTCGCTCTTCATTCAAATGTGAAGGCAAGGGCAATTGAACCAGAATGCCGCTGATTTCCACATCGGCGTTCAAATCACGAATGACTTTTTCGAGGTCTTCCTGGCTTATATCTGCAGGCAGGTGGTGGTTCACCGAACCCATCCCTAATTCCTGGCACGCTTTGCCCTTGGCGGCTACATAGGTGGCCGAATCTACACGGTCACCGACCAGGACAGTTGCCAGAGTTGGTTTTTGTTTTCCAGCCGCAGTACGCTTTGCAACTTCGAGGGCCACGGTGTCGCGCACTTGTTGGGCAATCAATTTTCCATCTATCAATTCAGCAGTCATATTATTCTCCGGATTAGGTTGTGAAAAGGATAACAAAGCAATTATATTACGTTAAGATGCGCTCCAATAGTGACAAATGTCAATTAACCTTTAGCACGGCTTCCCCATTTATATGGCTGGCTTTTAAATCCTGCAGCGCCAGGTTGGCATCGTTGAGCGGGTACATTTTTACCGTGGAACGGATCCCTGCCGATACTGCCAGGCTGAGGAATTCTTCGCCATCCTGGTAGGTTGCATTGGCTACTGTACGTAAGGTGCGCTCACCGTAGATTTTTTCATAAGGAAAAGATGGAATATCACTCATATGAATCGCGTTGATTGCAACCGTACCACCCGGACGAATGGTTTCCAATGCGCGCACGACCAAACCACCACTTGGGGCAAAAATCACTGCTCGATCCAGAGGGCGATCAGGGCTCTGACCTGCGGTCCCGGCCCAGGCTGCGCCCAGGTCCCTGGCATGTGCCTGATGCGCGATGGCACGCGTAAAAACAGAAACTCGGCAGCCCCAATAGTGCAGAACTTGAATGCACAGATGCGCGCTGGCACCAAAGCCGAACAAGCCAACATGCTCACCGGGCAAAATGTCTGCCTTTTTGAGGGCGCGATAACCAACAATGCCCGCACATAGCAGCGGGGCAGCCTGTTCGCTTGGGAGGCTATCAGGAATGGGCAGGACATATCTTGCATCAGCTAACATGTATTCGGCGTAACCCCCATCCACATGAAAACCGGTAAATTTGGCTTTGGAACAAAGATTTTCCTTGCCACGCTGGCAGTCTGGGCACTCTCCACACGCCGAAAACAGCCAGGGCACCCCAACACGCTGCCCGATACCAAGATTTCCCCGCTGGAAATTTCCAGTTTGGTACAAGGTGGATGAAGGTAATGCAACCACCGTTCCAACAACTTGGTGTCCGGGGGTGATTGGCAAATGGGGCGGCTTGATGTCGCCTTCTACTGTATGCAGGTCAGTGTGACATACTCCGCACATTGACACCTTAATCCGCACCTGGCCGAGTCCTGGCTGAGGCAGAGGCAAATCTTCCACCAGCAATGGGCTGGTTTCCACCTTTGCATGGGAAGTAAGACGATAGGCTTTCATAAAATTGCTCCTGCCTGTCGAATGCTCGTTCAATGCATACGCAGGGATTTTGAGTTAAGCCAGATAAAATCAATTTAATTGTACACGAATCCAGATCATAAAAAATTATGGTTGCCTTGCACCCATTTGGAAAAATCATGGTAAACTCGCGTAAAAGGAGAGTTTATGAAAACAGACACCGGTTTGGAATACATTGAAATACTGGCTGGCACCGGAGTGCAGGCTGTAGCTGGCAAAACCGTCAGCGTACATTACACTGGAAAACTGCAAAATGGCAAAATCTTTGACAGTTCCCTTACCCGCGGCACACCCATTGAATTTCCACTAGGCACGGGACGCGTAATTAAAGGCTGGGATGAAGGTATTGCCTTAATGAAAGTTGGCGGTAAAGCCCAACTGATCATACCGCCAGAACTTGGGTATGGAGACCAAGGAGCCGGTGGCATCATACCGCCTAACGCTACTTTGATCTTTGATGTAGAACTGGTGGCAATAAAATAAACGGGTAACACTCGATCAATCTTACGCAGGAGCCTGCCATGCTGCAACTTTTTACCACTGAGAACGCAATTGCACTCTTAACTCTGACGGTGCTTGAAATCGTTTTGGGGATCGACAACATTGTTTTCATCTCCATCCTTTCGGATAAATTGCCCAAAGAACAACAGGCTAAAGGGCGCCAGGTAGGTTTGGGTCTGGCGATGCTCAGCCGCGTCCTGCTTTTGCTTTCATTAAGTTGGATCATCCGTTTGGAAGAACCGCTTTTTACGGTCTTTTCCATTGGCGTTACCGGCCGCGACTTAATCCTTTTGATCGGCGGCCTGTTCCTGATCGGCAAAAGCACGATGGAAATCCATGATAAGCTGGAGGGGCAGGCGGAAAAAGAATCGAGCACCAAGAAAACCGCTGTTTCGTTTGCCAGTGTTGTGGTTCAAATCGGCATTCTGGATATTGTATTTTCGTTGGATTCGGTGATTACTGCTGTTGGCATGGCGAATGAACTTGCCATCATGATTGCGGCGGTCATTATTGCGGTAATCATCATGCTCTTTGCTTCCGGCAAGATCAGTGAATTTGTCAATGGGCATCCCACCGTCAAAATACTGGCGCTTAGTTTCCTGCTTCTGATAGGCACATCACTAATCGTAGAAGGCTTGCACCAGGAAATTCCAAAAGGTTACATCTATTTTGCCATGGCCTTCTCGGTATTGGTTGAAATGCTCAACTTACGGCTGCGCGGTACAGGCGAGCCAGTAAACCTTCACCAGGCTTATAGCGTGCCCACGTATCATGAGCCAGCGGCACTTAAGCGAAAAAGAAAATAAATTGACCAAAAATCAAAAACAGGCAGTACCGCCTGTTTTTGATTTAAGTTACAATCCTGAGTACGTCAAGGAGATTACGCATGGGTTTGGCTGAGCTTTTGCAATTGTGGAAAAACGATTCGGAAACCGCTCCTAATATAACAACCTGGAGGGTTCAGCCTGCACGACCTGCTATTTTGGTTGATTACCCTTCTGATATGCCCGTCAACCTGGCATCCGCTCTCCGAACACACGGACTATACAAACTTTACCAGCACCAATCCGCTGCCTGGGAATATGCCCGCAGCGGGAAGAATGTGGTGCTTGTAACAGGTACTGCCAGCGGTAAGACGCTGGCGTATAACCTGCCTGTCCTTGCCACCATGCTTGAACAGCCTGAAGCGCGCGCGCTGTATCTTTTCCCCACCCGCGCCCTTACCCAGGATCAACAAGCGGGCATGAGCAAACTGCTTTCTACCCCTGCACTACAAGAATTAGCCACTGCTATTTATGATGGGGATACTCCGCAGGCCCGACGCTCCTTAATCCGAAAAAGTGCACGCATTCTCTTTACCAACCCGGATATGCTGCACATGGGAATATTGCCGCACCATACCAACTGGACAGAGTTTTTCCGCAATTTACGCTTTGTGGTCATTGATGAGATGCATACTTACCGGGGAGTGTTTGGTTCGCATGTTGCGAATGTATTGCGCAGGCTCAAGCGCATTGCACACTTTTATGGAGCCAGTCCGCAATTCATTCTCACATCGGCAACGATTGCCAACCCGGTTGAACTGGCTGAGGGGTTAATCAATGCGTCAGTCAGCCTGGTGGATCACGACGGCGCAGCACGCGGTGAAAGACATTTCCTGATCTTTAACCCGCCGGTGATTGATAAGGCGCTTGGTTTGCGCAAAAGCGCCATCCAAGAGAGTGTGCGCCTGGCACAGGATCTGTTGAAACACAACGTGCAATCGGTAATCTTTGCCCGATCCAGACGCAGCGTGGAAATTTTGCTCAAGTACTTGCAGGAAAAAGAAACTGAAAGAGCAGCACGAAGCCTGACCGCGCTTCCACCTGATGCTCCCGTGGCTATCCGTGGATACCGGAGCGGGTACCTACCAGCCCAACGGCGCGAAATTGAAAAGGGTTTGCGGGATGGCAGTGTAAAAATGGTCGTTGCCACCAATGCACTTGAACTGGGCATAGATATTGGCGGGCTGGGCGCAGCGTTGTTGGTGGGCTATCCGGGCACGATTGCAAGTGTCACCCAACAAGCCGGACGCGCAGGCAGAGGTGATGCCGCTGCAATTTCGCTTTTGGTCGCCACCCCAAGCCCACTCGATCAGTTTCTGGCTCATCACCCCGAATATTTTTTCGCGCGTTCTCCTGAACAAGCGCTGATCAACCCGGACCATTTGTTGATTCTGCTCAACCATTTGCGCTGCGCATTGTTTGAATACCCCTTTGAAAAAGGGGAACTCTTTGGCAGTTTGGATGTGCATGAATTCATGGAATTTTTGAAGGAAAATAACGAGGCGCATCTTTCGGGCAATAAATATTTCTGGATGGCGGATGCTTACCCAGCAGCCGCTGTATCATTGCGCTCAGCTTCCCCATATAACATTATATTGCACAGCGAAGATGGCAATAGCCATCGGACAATCGGAGAAATTGACCTGGGGTCTGCCTACTGGATGGTTCATCCGCACGCCGTCTATTTGCACGAAGGCCAACAGTATTTTGTGCAGGATTTAAATTTGACCACCCACAGCGCCGCATTGATCCCGGTTGCACTGGATTACTTTACGGAAGCACTGAAAGAAACCAGCGTCAGCCTGGTGGAGTTGCAAGAAAGCGCCGCAATTGCGGGTGGTGAAAAAGTCTGCGGTGATCTGCAGGTCACTACACAGGTTACCGGGTTTCGCAAACGCCTGTGGTTTTCTGGCGAAAATATTGGGCAGGAGCCACTTGACTTGCCACCCAGCGAATTGCAAACCACAGGCTACTGGATCAAAATTGCAGTCGAGACAGTGGAAAAGCTTTCTCAAGACGGCCTGTGGACCAACGCATCAAACGATTACGGGCCTGATTGGCCGAAGATACGCGATAAGGTGCGGGAGCGAGATGGCTTCCGCTGCCAGGTTTGCAGCATTCCTGAAGGAGCAGGACAGCATGACGTACATCACAAAATACCTTTTCGCCAGTTTCGGGATGAAGGCGGGCGTATTCTACGCGAGCGCGCCAACCAAACAGAAAATCTAGTTACCCTGTGTACGGAATGTCACAAAAAAGCCGAACAAAATGTGCGAATGCGTAGCGGTCTGGCCGGACTTGCCAGCGTTCTGAGCCAACTAGCGCCGCTTTTTTTAATGTGCGACAGCGGCGATCTGGGGGTGTACTTTGATCCGCAATCAGCTTTCGCAAATGGACAGCCTGCCGTAGTACTCTACGATCTAGTTCCCGCTGGATTAGGGTTCAGCCGCAAACTTTTTGAGATGCATGATTTACTGGTATCACGTGCCCTGGAACTGGTAGTGGAATGTTCATGCGAAGATGGTTGTCCTTCCTGCGTTGGTCCAGCTGGCGAAAATGGCGTTGGAGGCAAACAGGAAAGTCTGGCCCTGCTGCGTGAGCTGGTCAGACCGGGAATACCTTTATTGCCTGGAAAAAGTGAGTAACGATTGGCCATCTGCTGAATAAATGCGCAGAGTGTCCTTGTCAATCTCAATCTTCAGTGTTCCATTCAAAGTTTCAAGCATTGCGCTTTCTTGCTGCATGAGTGAATCTGAACAGGCCATCATCGTCGACATTAGCGTTCCTGGCATAAGCTGCCCATTAGCATATTTATAATCACCTGAGAAACCGTTGCAGCCAGCATTACCGCTCATCCGGCCCTGGTTATCAAATAGCAGGCTGGCTTTGGAATCCGACACTGCAAGGGTGGGGTTGGCGACAGGGCCAAACGAGATCAATTTCCAACTTGTGCCATTCAACGTGGCAACCGGTTGAGCATTCCCACAAGCTGATAAAATAATCAGGCTCAAAAGCAGCAGGGGGAGCAAAAACAGGGGATTCTTTTTCATTTTTCCTCGTCAAATAAGTGATAACAGGCAAGACGCCGCATACTGGTAAAAAGTTCCTATCGAGAACAAGCTCGAGAATTGGCACCTACTTTCCTTCCAATTTTTAGAATAGGGATCAAACCAGGATTATCTTCAAACTTGAAAAATGTTTGAGCCCAAATAACAGTAAAATAAGGCCATGCCCTCTCTTTCCGACAAGCTCAAAACGCTGGGTGTCAAAGTTGGCACTTTTGAACTCAAAACGCCCTCACCCGAAGAATTACTCAAAACTCGCAGCCCACTTGAAGAGCAACTTGGGGGGCATTGGATTTCCACGCTCAGAGGCGAAACCTTTGTGGTGGAGCAGGTATTCCCGGCCGAGTACCGGCATGGCACGGCAGCCATCCTGCTGGAGGCACCGCTCAGGGCACTGGCTACATGGGCAAAGGATGAACGCATCAACAGCCTGCAGCTCTCGCAACTGGCCTTTTTAGATACTGAAACTTCAGGACTTTCAGGTGGAACAGGCACTTATGCCTTTATGGTGGGAGCCGGTCGATTTGTGGGCAATGAATTTCGGCTTTCCATTTTTTTCATGCAAGACCCAGCTGATGAACCTGCCTTATTGGAGGCACTGGCAGCTTTTCTGGCACCATGCGCCGGTCTGGTGACTTTTAATGGTAAAGCGTTCGATGCTCCTTTGCTGCGCACCCGCTACGCGCTCAACAGCATCCCCTGCCCATTTGATGGATTCGCGCATATTGATCTGCTGCCGCTGGCGCGCCGTTTGTGGCGCGACCGCCTGCCCAGCCGTGCGTTAAAATACCTGGAAGAACACATCATGTCAGCGCCGCGCAGCAGTGAAGAAGTGCCAGGCTATGAAATCCCCTGGCTTTATTTTGACTTTCTGCGCACAGGCGATGCCCGTGTGCTAAAAGGTGTGTTCTATCACAACGCCATGGATGTGGTTGCAATGGCTGGCCTACTGAGCCTTACTGCCGGGATGCTGGCTGACCCGCACGGCAGCGAACTGGAACACGGGCAGGATGTGATAGCCCTGGCAAAATTATTTGAAGACCTGAACCAGCTTGAGGATGCCGCCCTACTCTACGAACGCGGGCTTAAGACAAATTTGCCCGAAGCTGACTTCTGGCAGGCGATCCAGCGGCTCTCAACACTGCAACGCAGACGAGGTGACATCGAAACCGCCCTACGCCTATGGCAGCAAGCTGCGGCCGAAGGTCATATTTATGCGCATGTTGAACTCGCCAAGTATTTCGAACATACGCGCCGCGATCCAGCTGCGGCGCTGGAATGGACCATTTTAGCCTTACAACATGTAAAGAATGCAAACCTACCTGTTTACATCCGCAAACATTGGATGGATGAACTTGAACACCGCCTGCAACGCTTGAAACAAAAAGCTGGTTTAAGTTAATTCTTATTGACCAGATTTTAATGGATTGAAGGCTTTGAAATTTCTCTCGTTTCAAAAGACAACACACAGGATGCCATGAAAAAAACCAATCTCTTTCTCACTTGCCTGGCTCTGCTTTTACTGTCAGCCTGCAACATGCCCTTGCAATCGACTACACTCATCCCCACTGTAAATCCGGCTGAAAGCTCTGCTCCCTTGTCTACAATTTTTCCGACCGGTTTGCCATCCAACCTGCCTACTAGCGTTGCATCCATGCCAGGCCTTACCTCTACGACCTTACCAACTGATATTCCGCAAAATTTGCCGACACCCATCCCACTTTTCCGACTGGTAAGTCTAACCACTTCCACATCCGAAGAAAGCGGAAAAGCACCGGATTACACACTTAAGACCGAGATTCCAGTATTACAGGGCGTTGACGATCCGCGCGTTAAAAAATTCAATGAAGAAGTACTGCAAATCATTCAAACAGGCATCGACCAGTTCCGCCAAGAACTGGCTGCACAGCCTGCCACACCAATTGCTGGAGGCAGCTTTTACAGTGTTAAATATGAGTTGGTTTCACCAACAGGCAGCAACTTTCTTAGCCTGCAAATAATTGTTGAAGGTATGTCAGATGGGGCTGCGCACCCCTATCACGTCACATTATCTTATAACTACGATCTGGAAAAAGGCGAACAGATCACGGTGAACCAATTGTTTTTACATGGGGTAAACCCGCTGCAAACCATCTCGGATTTTTGCAAAGCTGAACTGGACAAACGGGATATCGGGTTCGATGGTTTTGGCGGCGGCGCAGAGCCTACCCCGGAAAATTATGCCGTCTGGAACCTGAGCAGCCAGGGACTTGTGATCGTGTTCAATGAATACCAGGTAGCCTCTTATGCCGCCGGACCACAGACAATCATCATCCCTTTTGAAGCGCTTGGCAATATTATCAAGCCCGGCAGCGCCCTTGCAGAAATGAAACAATAATGAACCAGCAAAAACCAACTCTGATCTTTGATTACGGTGCCGTGCTTCTGGAATGGGAGCCCCGGCTGCTCTTCCGCAAGATGTTTGCTGGTGATGAAGCAGCCATGGAACAGTTCATGCTCGAAATAGACTTCAACGAATGGAATCGGGAATTGGACCGAGGCTTACCCTATGCCCAGGGTGTGATTGAGCGTTCAGTGCGCTTCCCACAATATGCCGATTATATTAAAGCGTTTGATGAACGCTGGGAAGAAACGATTAATGGACCCATCCAACCAGTGGTGGATTTGCTATACAGGCTAAAAGAAAAAGGTTATGAACTGCACGGTTTGAGTAATTGGTCACCTGAAAAATTCAAACTGATGCGTACAAAATATGCTTTTTTTGACCTATTTGAATCAATGGTAATTTCAGGTGATGTGAACCTGATCAAGCCTGACCCGCGCATCTACGCTCTCTTATTGGAGCAAATCAAACGCCAACCCAAAGAATGCATATTCATTGATGACTCGCTTCCAAATATTTTTTCTGCCAAGGCGTTGGATTTTCAAACTATTCATTACCAATCCCCAAAACAGCTTAACGATGAACTGGCAAGCAAAGGAATTTACATTTAGCTCTGCTATGGTTTAGAGTTTCTCAAAAACCATCCAGCGGTATTCCACCAGGCCATTCTGCAGGCATTTTTGGAGAGCCATGCTGCCCAACATCGATGGAACAATCGGGTGCAGTCCCCAAAAAGGAAGAAAGATGTTCTCCAATATTTGGGCAGGCAGATCAGGAATTACCCGCAAGCGCAAATAAGGAGTAAGTAAACGGTTTTCAACCAGGCGAAGTTCAAAACGAGCAGCCATAGCCACCAAATCATCCTGGGAAATTAAATTCTTAATATACCAACCCCGCCTGTATAAATCCAGCCATTTCTCACGGCCCTGATCTGCGGGCGCTGCACCCGAAAAATCATCAATCAAAATTAACCGCCCACCCGGCTTTCCATCAACCGCCCCATGCAAGATTCGAGCAGCTTCAGCCATAAATCGTTCGGGTTCGAAGGCATGCACAAATGATTCAACTGCGTAAGCCAGGTGAAAACCATCTGTAAGCGGCAGGCGCTGAAAATCAGCCTCAACTATCAAACCATGTATTTTCCTCATGCGGAAAATTCTGCCTCCGATCTGTGCCTGGAGTGGGCTGATGGTAAGCCCAACCCCATAAGCATCAGGCTCAAGATCCGTTAAAAGGTAAAGCAATGTGGCACCTACACCACAGCCCATATC
Organism: Anaerolineales bacterium; assembly: GCA_038249405.1. Lineage (GTDB taxonomy): Bacteria > Chloroflexota > Anaerolineae > Anaerolineales > Villigracilaceae > UBA5195. The sequence continues at coordinate 35 of JBBRWF010000069.1, read as the reverse complement.
TGCGATCCCTAGTGTTTCACGCCCGTTAAATAAGT
>JBBRWF010000068.1:0-12848 GCA_038249405.1 Anaerolineales bacterium | reverse complement strand
GCCCCATATTGCCGGCCAGATCTTTCAATTGGCGAACACACTCGTAGCTCAGTCTAAAAGAACGAACTGGTTTGGCGGGTGAATTTTTCCTGGGCATTTTGGCTCCTTAGTCAAGATAGACATATTGTAATACATATGTATTACTTTTACAAGCATGGATTTCCGTAGATATACAAATAAGAAAAAATACAAAACAATACCGGAGCAGAAAAAACGACTGCGTTTCATAAAACTTATTTGAGGTCTATGATCGTATAATTAAGGGGATAGTCACAACCTTCTTAAGGCTTTCATTCCTTTTTTTGGTTTCATGATTTTTACAAAATAAAGAATTTTGGAAATTACAACAGTGGATAGCGTAATAACCCTTTTTGAGAGACAAACAATTCCTTACCAGGATCTTGGCTTGACAGCCAATGATCCATTGTTGGAAATCCTGGATCGTTTAAATCAAAAATCAGGAAAGGAATTGATCCGCCTTGAACGCAAGGGGTTACGCGCTACTCAATTTGTGGGGGTGATCCAGGCAGGGGGACGTACGATTCAAATCTTGCCCAAAATTGATTGTGACCCAGAAGCCAATGCTGAAGCAGTCATAGGTTCAGCTTCTTATAAAAGGGCGGCTTTCTCTGCATCGCAAAATTTTTTACACTTATTAACCCATGCCCGCCGTCTGAAATTACATAATCAATCTCTGGCATCTTTAAGTACCAATCGTGGCACCTGGCTTGAAATGCTTACTCGTCTATTTGCTGTCGAACTATTAACCCAATTACAACATGGTTTTCACCAAGATTATGTTCGTAGAGAAGATTTACTCCCGTATGTACGCGGGCGATGGAACATTGCACGGCAATTTTCCCGTCAGCCGAACTTAACTCAAGGATTGGATGTCTCTTACGATGATTATTTACCAGACACTTTACTTAACCAGGTTTTTCGTCTTGCAGTAGATCGGTTACAACGAATTACACGTGATACACAAAATCGTCAGATATTGGCTGATCTTGAAAGCTGGTTGCAGCCAGTTCACCTACCTGCGCAGGTAAGTTCCGTAGACCTGGATCATATTGAATTCAATCGCTTAAATGAGCGCTTTTATCCTGCTTTTCAATTAGCTCGATTATTGTTGGAAGGGCTAACGGTGCAGTTGTTGGCTGGTGGGCAGCGTGCATTTGCGTTTGTTTTTGATATGGATCGCCTATTTGAGCAGTTTATCGCCAGTTTTTTGCAAACTTACAGCCGGCTTATTCTGCCTGAGGAATGGCGAGATCTACCAATTGAATTACAAGGCAGCATATCAAAGCGACACCTGGTCTTACCGATGCCCCTGCCTGAGAAACCGATGTTTCCCCTAAAACCTGACATCTTATTAGGTTTACCCGGTCAACCAAATCTGATTATTGACACAAAAAATAAAGTGCTTCCATTAAAACAGTCATATCGAGCAGTCGCTGAAAGCGATGCTTATCAAATGCTAGCTTATGCAACCCAATTTCACTGCCGTAGTATTTTACTTCTCTATCCGCATACGCTTGGAGCAGAAGTGTTCTCCCCTAAAATGCTGATAGTTGAGCAAGCCTCTATCCGGATATTCGTTGCAACTATAAATTTGCATCAACCATTAAATCAAATTTTCCCATTGATCCAGGAATTTCGTAATATTTTGTATTCGACTTTCTCGCAATTAGGCTCACAATCGGAGGTAATATGGCCCGCATGACAGAATTTCAACCACTCTACGATGCGTTCCACTTGTTTCAGGAACGCTGCTTACAGCAGGACCGTTCACTTATTTGGCCGGACCAACCGATATGGACGATTGCCAACTTGCAGCGTTGGAAAACGCAGGTTATTGATAGCCCAAACCTGGAAGGGAATTTAAATTTTAACGAGAAATTAGAACAACAACTTGTTGGCGCACCACCCATCTTATGGGGGTTGGCAGCTGATATGCACTATGTTTACTATTTACCATCTGCGAATATCACACTTGCCACACGGTTGCGCAATATTGGGTGGGCTGCTCAGAAAAGCGGGTTGACTCTACCGCCAGAAAACGATCCCATTTGGGCGGCTCAGAAGAATGGATTTACCAGGACTACTCAGAAATATCATTTTCGATATGCTCAACTCCATTTATTGGCTGCATTTGCTTTACGATTAAAAGAACAAGGTAATGCTGTACAAATATTGACCGATTCAACCCAAGTCCAATCAATGCTCGATGAAATCTTGGAGGGTATCCCAGTAAAAGGTGATCGAGCTTATGATCTCCGACATGCCATTTTGTATTTGATGTTCCCAGATCAATATGAGCGGATTATCAGCACCGCGCATAAAGAAAAAATTGTTAGTCGCTATATTACGTATGTTTCTGACCCGCACACAGATCTCGACACGCGGTTACATCAAATCCGGGAAGGTTTAGCCGGCACCCAACCAAGCGGCCAGAACTTTGACTTTTATAGGGATCTTAAACAAGAATGGAATCCCGATGAAGTGGAGACACCGCCGCAACCTGAAACAGGCAAAAAACCGGAAGAACCTCAAAAGGACGCCAGGATTGTAGTCGATGCATTGCGCTTGTTGAACCGTTTTAAGAATTTGATTCTTTTCGGTCCTCCTGGAACAGGGAAAACTTTCTGGGCGAAGATTATTGCAAACCGCCTGGTTGCCCCTCAACTCAAACAGGCGCAGTCTCGAGCGACCTTTCTGCAAACGGTCATAGAGGATTTACCTTTCTACGATATTTTAGCTTTGGATATGTACAGAACAGGACATGACAAAAAATATATAGTTCCTCAGCTTGAAGAAATGGAATTGGTTCAGGCTCGTTTCAAACAGAACCCGGTAAAACACCAAAAAAACCAAATATGGGGGTATCTACAGTCGCATACAGCTATCGAAAGTCAGACCGTCAATTTGACTTCACGTGCTGAGCCTTTCCTTTTTGACAAAACTGCAAATAGTCAATGGTTTTTGACACCTGCCGGTAAAGAATATGTCCAAGGCACTTTAACGGATCGCCTTAACTTGATCAAACAAGGTCCTCCCGCAACAAACCAACCAGAAGATTTTATTCGCTGGGTGACATTTCACCAGTCCTATGCGTACGAAGATTTTGTGGAAGGGTTACGGCCCAAAACTGACCAGGGCGATGCAATGGTTTTGGCTTTTGAATTGAAGCCGGGAATCTTCCGCAGCCTATGTGCGCGTGCCAAGGATGACCCAAATAACCAATATGTTCTGGTTATTGATGAAATCAACCGTGGAAATATCGCAAAAATATTTGGTGAGCTGATGACGCTGATTGAAGCGGATAAGCGAGGTAAGCAGCCAGTTGAACTTCCATACAGCAAAGAAGATTTCCAGGTTCCGGTAAATCTAGCCATAATTGGCACAATGAACACCGCTGATCGAAGCATTGCGTTACTGGACGTCGCTTTACGCCGGCGATTCGCTTTTCTGGAATTATTACCCGAGGCAGAACTACTTGACGGTATCAACGTTTCGCTAGCAGAAGAAGATGCTTTAAATATCGGAACTTGCTTGAGAAATTTGAATCAGCGCATTGTTGAGCTACGTGGTGCAGATTATCAAATCGGACACAGTTATTTTCTACCACTCCAGGGGATCGCGGATGAGGCAGAAAAGTTGAATTGCTTGGACGATATCTGGAATTACCAGGTTGTACCGCTGCTCAAAGAATATTTCTATGGCCAGGTTGACCTTTTGCGCCAGGTTCTGCCGAGTTTCTTTAACCAGGATGATGGAGGGCAACCTCAATCTGCAAGTGGCCTTGTAGCCTTGCATGGTGAAGATCTTGTCGCCGCTTTGAATAAAATTTAAGACCTGATAACGGATATGTTAATTGCCTCAGCTAGCAGTTTGTCGGAGAGAGCATAGAAATAGTCACTCCCGCAAACAATTGGGTCTCAAAAGTCAGGAAATAGCAGATAAAGTAGTCCAAACATGTAATTTCATGGGTAACTTTTCGTAAAGTCCAAGCAGCAGGCGCGTTAATAGAGTTCTTGTGACAGCCATATCGAGTGAATGCGTTTCAAATTGAACGCGAGGCAAACCAGACACCATTCACCGGCAACATTTTTTAGACCACGCAAAGAAAACTGGCGAAACCCCAGGATCTCTTTGATGATGCCGATTACGGGTTCAACCGTACATTTGCGCAAGCGATAGATTTCTTTGCCAATGTCGGTAGCGAGTTTATAGGCCATTTTCTCTTTTGGACTGGCATCCGCAGCTGGCTTATCTGGAAGATTGCCAATCAGATCCTCCACGCACTGGTAATGCGCTTCACGACCTGTCGCAATGTAAGGTTCGATGCCGCGTTCTTCTGTAGATTCAATGTTGCTGGCGCTGAAATAGCCATTGTCCATCGCAACGCCATCCGGCTGACCTAATTCTGTAGGTAGCGCATCCAATGTCGGTTGCGCTTCTTGCTTGTCGTTTGGATGATTGGAGAGCGAAGTAGCAACGATCAGCATACTGTCTTGGGTAACAGCCACTTGGGCGTTGTAATGTTGGTCATACCCGTTATTGGTGCTGTTCTTCATGATGCGAGAGTCCGGATCAGTAAAATTGTACTGATCTTTATCGTTTGGCCCTTCTTCTGGCGGTTTTGGCGCTTTCCCGCGTGGTTTCTGGTGTCGCTTACGGGCTTTTGCTTCTCGCTCCTTCAATTTCGCATCATATTCGGCTTTCTCGGCTTCATATTGTTCCTTGGCACGAGCATCCAGAACCGCTTTGGCCTTCGCAAGGTTTTCCAGACGCTCTCGCCGAAAAGCAATTTCATCCTGGATTATCAACCCCTCTGGCAGTTCCACGTCTCCTTGGTCAGCCTGTTCTCCCATTTCAAACAGACGTACAACTTCTTCTCGCAAAGTCGTTTCTAATTCTTTCAACCGTCCGTAACTTATTGCCTTGCTTTTTGAAGCATCTGCATGGATCTTACTGCCATCCAAACTGAGATTGCCAACCTTCAATACCCCCGAAAGTTGTGCCAGAAGAAGTATCTGAACAAACAGCCCTTCCAATTCTGGTAAAAACGTTTTGCGAAAATTCGCGATTGTGTCGTGATCTGGGTGCAATCCACCGGCTACAAACCGAAACCCCAGATCTTCGTAAGTCGCTCTCTCTATTTTCCGCGAGCTGAACCTACCCGTAGAATAACCGTAAAAAATCAATGCCAGCAATGCTTCGGGCGCTATTGCCTCTCCACCCCGCACTCCATATCGTTTGTATATTGCGCTCAGGTCCAGTTGGGCAACCATATCGACTACAAATCTTGCCAGATGATTTGCCGGAATCGCTTCTCCAAGACTGATTTGGATAGTTGGCGTCCCTATGTAATCAGGTTTCGTAAATTTTCGCGTCATTGCTCAAGTGTACCAATACTTTGATGTCTTCATTCACTCCGACAAGCTGCTAGGAAGAAATGAAGATGAGATATGTTTGAATTACGGAATCTTGGATGGAATAGCTTTCAACAACTTTGTCTTACTATAGCCAGAGAAGTTCTTGGGCAAACGGTTGAATCATTTCTTGATACGAATGATGGCGGAAGAGATGGAGCATTTACTGGTATATGGAAGCCAACCGGACAGGAAAGTCTGCAAGGTCAATTTGTGATTCAATGTAAATTTACGAGCAGATTAAACCACGTAATTTGTCCTTCTGACCTTGAGGATGAAGCCAACAAAGCTAAGAGACTTGTCGAGAAAGGTTATTGTGACTCCTATATACTTATGACCAACGCTGGCCTGTCCGGTACAAAAGCCGAAGATATTGAGGGTCTTTTCAGGAACGCAGGTGTCAAATATTTCAATTGTTTTGGGGCAAGTTGGATAGATCAACAAATACGCGAAAACAAACACCTAAGAATGCTTGTTCCGCGTGTATATGGATTAGGAGATTTAAGTCAAATTCTAGATGAGCGAGCATATGCACAAGCTCGTGCAATCTTAGAATCCATTCGGGAAGATCTTGCGAAGGTTGTTGTTACCGATGCTTATCGTAAAGCAATAACTTCTCTAAATAAATATGGTTTCGTACTTCTTACTGGTGAGCCTGCAGTTGGTAAGACAACAATTGCATCAATGTTAGCAATGGCAGCGATTGATAATTGGGACGCATCGATTTTAAAACTCGATGACCCAGAAAAAACTATCGAGCATTGGAACCCAGATGAAACAACTCAATTTTTCTGGATCGATGATGCATTTGGCGTTTCCCAATATGAAGCACATCTTGTCCTCAGATGGAATCATATATTACCTCAAATTAATTCAATGCTTCGAAAAGGCGCCAAAATCGTGATGACTTCTCGCGATTATATTTATAACAGGGCACGAAAAGATTTAAAGGAAAGCGCATTTCCTCTTCTGCAAGAAAGTCAGGTTGTTATTGATGTTCATGATCTATCTGCTGATGAGAAACGACAAATTTTATATAATCACCTAAAATTAGGGGAACAACCAAGTTCTTTTCGAAGACAAATAAAACCATACTTGGAATCGGTTGCACAAAATAATCGGTTTATTCCGGAAGTTGCAAGACGATTATCCAATCCTTTTTTTACCAAGAACCTCATTATCAATAAACAAAATCTTGACGATTTTGTTGAAAAACGAGAGACTTTACTTAAAGAAATTCTTCAAGGTCTTGATCAAGATAGTAAGGCTGCTCTTGGACTCATCTATATGCGGAACGGCCACTTATCGAGTCCTATAGTCCTTAAAACCTCTGAGGAATTTGCCCTTACACAGTTGGGTAGCAACTTGGGAAATTGTTTCACTGCCCTGGAAGCACTCAATGGAAGTCTTGTTCAACTTTCTTGGGAAGGAGATAGCCCCTTCTGGCGCTTTAAACATCCAACAATTGGGGATACCTACTCAAATATATTGGCGCAGAGCCCAGAGTTGCTTGGAATTTTTCTTAAAGGTATTGCGCCGGAGAAACTAATTCAACAAGTAACATGTGGAAATGTCGGTATCGAGAAAGCTGTAGTAATTCCACAAGTATTGTTTTCTGAGGTAATGATCAAGCTTCAAGAACTATTGACGAGTAAGAACATCAAAAACAAATGGCTATATGTATGGCAAGTTAAATCAATGGTGCAAGGATTTTTAACCCACCGTTGCACAAAAGAATTTCTTTCACGTTACTTGGAGGAAAACGTTGAATTACTAAATAAGGTGGTTGAGCCTGGCTTATACCTTAATGCGGTCTCAGAAGTTAGCCTAGCTGTACGATTATTCGAACTTGGCCTCCTTCCGGAAGAACATAGAAAAAGGTTTATAAACACGGTATCTGATTATGCGATTCAAGGTGAAGACCTTTATGCGTTGGATAGTCCTAATATCAAGCATATGTTCATTGATTGCGAATTTGAGGATTTGTTGGAGAAAGTACACAACCAGCTTATTCCCCAGCTAGACGATATGAGGCGAGATATTGAAGAAAATTACAAAACCAACGAATCTGCAGAAGAGAACATGCAACCCTTTCTTAATACACTAGAAATCCTAAAGAAACATTTCGGTAATCACCTACAAACTAATGAAATCATAGAGGAACAAATGGATCTGGTGAACAATTGGATATCAGAAAACACAGTTGATGAGCTGGAGATCGAACTACAACCATTAGGAAATATTGATGCCAAAGAGCCAGGGATATTATCAAGAAGCGTCTTTGATGATATAGATACATAAGGGGATTGCCATTGAACAAATGGTCAAAATGGAAAAAGAATGAATAAAATAGGAGGGCGAATATGAAACTTTCGGAATTATCAATCACTAATTATAGAGCGCTTATGGATGTAAAAATTCCATTGTCGAAATTCGGCTGTCTAATTGGCGAAAACAATTCGGGTAAATCATCATTCTTGCAGGCATTATCCCTGTTTTTCTCTGGAACAAAGTTGACTTCAAGTTATTTTTTTGATGAGTCTAAACCTATCCGTATCGCTGTGACCTTTGATGACATTAATGACTCTGACTTGGCTCGACTGGCTGACGAACACCGACCACGGGTTTCTGGCATCATCAAGAACGGTCGCCTTGTTCTTATCAGAATCTACAGCACTGATGGTAAGAGTTCATTGTTATACAACACATTAACACCTAATGATATTCGCTTCTCTTCAGAGAATATTGCTGAGTTAGTAAAAGGCCAGAGAGCAGGTCAGGCATTCGCTAACAAGATAGTACAGTCCTTTCCCGAACTTGGTGGCATCATTGATTCTACGATGAACCAGGACAACATCAAACAAAAGATCCAAGAACTTGCAGATTCGTTACCTGATAATCAGAAGACATCCGCTGACCGGGCTTTACCGACTGGCATAGATAAAAGTATCATGCCGATGTTGCCCGACCCGATCTATATCCCAGCGGTTAAAGATCTTGCAGATGATATCAAAACTACAGAGAGCACTCCTTTTGGCAAAATCTTATCTATTCTTCTTCAAGCGGTCGAGGCCAAGTTGCCTGACGCTCAACGTCTTTTTGAAGAACTAAACGCCAAACTCAATTGTGTTCAGCAACCCAACGGAACGATTATGGATGGCCGTTTAGAAGAGGTGAAGCTGATCGAATCCACCGTCGAAAAGTATGTGCGCGAGAGTTTCGCATATGTGGCACTCCGACTCACGTTTCCACCACCAGAGTTGAAGACGGTATTCTCATCCGCTAGTATCTCTGCCAACGATGGGGTAGAAGGGTTGATTGACTCCAAGGGCGATGGTCTACGTCGTGCGGTTGTATTCTCAATCTTACGTTCTTATGTGGAGCTCAAGGCAAAACTTGGTACTGTACCGGCATCAGGTGAAACAATAACAACAAGTACTACCCTGACGCAATCTGAAATCCAACCTGCCACTCCGTCCTATTTACTTTTATTTGAGGAGCCCGAATTATTTCTTCATCCTAAAGCGCAGCATATTCTATTTGATGCCTTGCGTGTCTTTGCAAAGGAACACCACGTACTTGTTACGACGCATTCCCCGATGTTTTTTGGCCCCAGTGTGACTGAAACATTTGTGAAGTTACGCAAAGAGTCTGATGCAACGATAGCCCCTAAACCTTACACGAAAGTCCAGCACGTGAATCTATCTGATCTAAAAGCTAAGGATCAGTTTCAGATTATTTGCTATGAGAACAATAACGCTGCATTCTTTGCAGACACAGTAGTCTTAGTTGAAGGGGACAGTGATTATTTACTTATGCCACATATCGCAAGAACCCTAAATCCTGCGTGGGATACAACCAAAGTACCAGTGTTATTTTCACGTATCACTGGCAAGGGTAATATCCGGCGATATCGTGATTTCTTTTCGCGATTTGGGGTTCGAGTTCCTGTGATTGCTGACCTTGACTTGCTATTAAATGGCTTTGACAATATCGACCCCGACGATAATGTGAAGGTAGCCAGGGATAATCTTCTTGCAAAGGTGGATAAGTTGATAATTTCCGATCCGAGCGATCCAACTACTAAGGATGCGAAAGATGCTCTCGAATCCGGAGAACTTCGAGGGTTATGGCGAGCTGTTAGAGAGTGCGAAATAAAAATAAAGAATGGAACATGTTCTCAACCCGCACTTGATGCTGCTGTTGAAGCGTTTTTCGCATGGCAGCGTAAGTCGCAGCGGCTTAATATCCTAATAACCAGTACTGACGGGCAATTAATTCAATTGAAGCACCAGTTGCTGCAGATGCTTCGGAATGTTGATATCTACACACTCGAACGGGGTGCTATTGAACAGTACTATCCGGACAACATCACTGGGGCGGATAAACCATCTCGTGCCCAGGATTTCTGTGCTAAGGTCACTAATCGTGAAGCGATACTTGCTTGCTGTGGAGAACAAATCGTCGATATAGATGGTAAGCAAACACAATGCAAGGAACTCGACCTAATTTTCCAGGGCATTTTTAAAAATAGCTCCCAATGAAGGTGGTTCAGTGGAATTCCACCCGACGTTATGCCAGCCATGTATAGAGAAATAAAGGAAAATCGAGATAAATAGCATCTATGCTAAACAAACCCATTCACCAGCCAAATTCCAGTAATAAACCATTTACAGGGAAGATTTTTGCTGGATTTAGTACAGAAAAACTTAGCTACTTCAGCTGTTTCATCACTCTACAAACTCACCATAATCAATCCGCCGCGGACCGAGTCGTATGTACGGGTATAAATTTAGGCCCGTGCTTTGAACTAAAGATATCTTGAGGACTATTATGCAAAGCGCCTTCCAACCTGAGGGCGCTTTTTACCTATAAGGAAACAGGATTATTAGTATCGACATAGTTTTGAATACGCATAAATCGTATATAATAGATAATAAGAGTATTATTAATCACAAATCCGATCGTTTTCCCAAGGAAATAATGAAAAATCTACAAACGGTTTTAATTAGCCTGGCAACCATATTTATGCTGGTATCGTGCAGCCTGTTTGCTCCCAAGGAATCGCAAAATGATATAAAGCCTGGAAAAAACATCCCAAGCGTGGCTGCTCTCCCGGTTTTCGACCTTGAAGGACCATTACCTTCCCCCGGGGCAGCATTACTCAGAACCCTTACTGTTGATGAACCGGGCGTCGCCGCACTGGCGGACGACGTGGAGGCATCGGAGCGCGCCGCCATGAAAGCAATCACTGAGCAACTGAAGGCTCAAATGCCCCCTACCAGCAACACCCAGGATTTTACCGCACCGGCTGCATTCCTGTTTGAGACATCCATCGCCGCTCTACCGGCTGTCAGGGGTTCCAATGCCAAGCCTGCGATGGTTTCCTTTGTTTACAGCTCACCGGCTGCCCTTCGCTCGGATGGAGACGCGGGCCTTAGTAATGCATCCTTGATCGCGTTTCTTACTAGTTATTACAGCGATACTTTCGTGAGCCAGATGCCAGCCATACCCACCTGGAGCGCTTCCCAAACGGAGACAGAGGGGGATGCCACCACCCAGATGACCGCGGAATTCGGCAGGGGGGAGGATGGGTCAACCAAGTTTGGTCTGGGATTGAAGTCAGAAGCCTCTAAAGATAATGTTTCTGCTAAAACGGAAGCATCAGCCAAACTGGACGGCCAACGATGCCCAAATGCTGAAGGACAGGTGAGTTTCACTATCAAGGCGACCCTCGGCTCCGAGGCGGGCGGGACGGGGAACACCCAGGACCTGACCACGTTCGTGCGGGCAACCGTGGACGATAATGCGGAGATTTCCAGCAGCACATTCGACATGGTCCAGGGCACTCGCAGCGTCAAGGGCGGTCGACAAATATACATCGAGACGGGAATTACACTAAAGTATGGACCCAACTACACCGACGGAAAAGCATCGAATGAACGCGTGATCCGAAATTCTCAGAATGCCACCCAGGAGGATATCAACAACTTAGAGCCTGCCGGTATCCAGGCTGCGTTTGATCTAGGAAACGCATCCCTGGTGATGGCTCAAATCGCCTGGAAGGACGGCAAGTGCGTCAAGATCGAAGCAACCTCGCCTGGGACCGTTGAGCCAGGCTCAACCACCCCAATCCCGGTGAAGGTCCTGACTATCTTCGATGGCGCCAGTGTCTCCTCGAAACTGAAAGCGGAGCTCTCTGGAGGGGCATCGATCGACCCCACATCGCTGGCGACGACTCCCGGAACACTGGCCTACACCGCTCCCAATGAAAATGGAAAGAGCGCGACCATCCTGCTCACCGCAACCTCAAAACGAGGGAATGCAAAGCTCGAGCTCATGGCCAACACAGGCGAGAAAAAGCAGAGCTACCAAGTGATCGAGACACCTGGAATAGGCAATAGCTGGAATGGGGCTTGCATCGATGACCTGGCTAAACCCTTTTCTCTCTTCTGGACTGGAAAAGGTACATCTGGATCCTTTATCATCTCCCCGAGCAGTTCCACGGGCGGCACTCTCGTAGAAAAGCTGCATGCTGATTTAGGCGGCGCAACGATGGACTACGAGGGTAACGGCAGTTACACGATCGTCCCCACGGATAAAGACCCCGAAGGGAATGTCATCGGAATGGAAATAAACTATTTCACAACCGGCACATTAATAAGTTGCGTTGGGGGCAAATGCGTATCCAGTAAAACGGACGGAGGCAAGGGGGTAGGAATCCCACTGCGCGTCCAGGATGGCGTCTGCCCTTAAGATTGAAATGTTGCCTGAGTGCCTTCGAAAGTAACAAGATGATTGAAAAAAGAATGTGCCCCCCAATCGGAGGGCACTTTTTTATAACTATATCTGTGAGGAAAACCGATTACACGACGGGCCAAACTCGTCAATCGTTTAGCATACATAAGGATGTCCCACTCCCCATGATTGTTCATGGGGAGTGCTTTTATGGATAATCCTGAATTTTCCGCTGGAAATGGGTGCCTCTATCAACCGTGGGGTGCAAGATATGAAACATAACGAAATGGAAGATCGCCACGTCTGATATATTTCTTCCGATATATGGCGTTATTGTGTCCCTTCCGTCAGCAGGAAACGCAAACCGTTAGACAATTACCGTAACTATCTCTGTGCGGACCGAGTCGTATGTACGGGTATAAGTCCGACCGGCGGTTCGAGCCTAAAATATAAAAAGTGTGAGAAACTGAAACGCTTTCCTATACAGGAAGGCGTTTTATATTTCCAATGTAATTCGTATGCGTACGAAAGAATGGTTTTGTGTTTAGAAAATGAACAGCAATATATAGATATTTGATAGGTTCCATTAAGGACATAGATAGCTCATATTAAGTAAGATAGTGAAGCAAGGAACAATCTGAAACATCACCAGGATGTGTGTCATCCATACTCAAT
>JBBRWF010000067.1:0-12930 GCA_038249405.1 Anaerolineales bacterium | reverse complement strand
GTGCGCCCTTGCGCCGCCACATCATTCATTTTTCCCAGGCACTTGCGCTGGAATTCCGCGTCGCCCACCGCCAGTACCTCATCCACCACCAGAATTTCCGGTTCCAGGTGAGCCGCCACGGCAAACGCCAGGCGCAGATACATGCCGGAAGAATAGCGCTTGACCGGGGTATCGATGAACTGTGCCACTTCCGAGAAATCCACGATTTCATCAAACTTGGCTTCAATTTCAGCGCGTTTCATGCCCAGGATTGCACCGTTCAGATAGATGTTTTCACGTCCGGTTAATTCGGGGTGGAAACCGGTGCCCACTTCCAACAGCGAGCCCACCCGTCCGCGCACCGCGACTGTGCCTTTTGTCGGCTCGGTAACGCGCGCCAGCACCTTTAACAGGGTCGATTTTCCAGCACCGTTGCGTCCAATGATGCCGAGCACCTTGCCTTCTTCCAGGTTGAAGGAGACATCTTTGAGCGCCCAGATGTAATCCACCCCCGCCTGGCCTTCGTTGCGCTTGAACAACTTTTTGGGCAGGGCGGCAATTTGGTCGCGCAGCATCCCGTAACGAAATTTGCCGGGCGCGGTGCCGATTTTATATTTTTTACTGATGTTTTCAACTTTAATGGCGATTGTCATATAGTGTCCGCGAAAGTGCGTTCCATATTGCGGAAGTAAATCAGGCCGGTCAGCAGGATCACCAGCGAAATACCGGCAGAAATTGCCACCAGTATGTCTGGGCCGTTGCCAGATCCGAGCAGCGCCCAGCGAAATCCGTTTACCACGCCAGCCATCGGGTTCAATGCGTACAGGATCTGCCATTTATCCGATATAACCTTGGAAGAATACGCCACCGGCGTGATGAACAGCCAGAACTGGGTGATAAACGGCAGAGCGTAGCCCACATCCCGATACTTGACGTTGATCGCCGAAAGCCACAGCGCCACGCCCAGGGCCGAAATGATCGAGAGTAACAGGAAAAGCGGCAGTGCCCACAAAGCATTCCAGGTGGGTCCCACGCGGTAATAAAGCATCATCACCAACAAAATTGCGAAAGCGATCGCAAAATCAACCAACCCGCCCAGCACAGAGGCTATCGGCAGTATCAGGCGCGGAAAATAGGTTTTGGTGATCATATTATGATTGGAAGTTAGCGAACGGCTGGCAGTATTGAGCGCTGTGGTGAACAAACCCCACGGCAGCAGCGCAGTAAATGAGAAGATCGGGTAGGGGATGCCGTCCGAAGACACTTTGGCGATATTGTTAAATAGGAAGTTGAAGACCAGCATTGTCATCAGGGGTTGGATGACAGCCCAGAGCGCACCCAGCAGGGTCTGTTTGTAACGCACTTTGATATCGCGCCAGATCATAAAAACGATCAACTCGCGGTAATGCCACAGATCGCCCAGGTTGAGGGCTGCCAGCCCGCTGGTCGGGCGGATATAGATGGTGGTCGGTTCGGTTTTCGTGATTTCTGTCATGGGTTTGGCCCAGTCTGCCAGTTCTTGCGGCGTGGAGTGAATTCTCGGCGCGCCATTATTATTTTATTTTGGCTCGATTTGCTCTGAACCATTCGATTGTGCGGTGCATGCCTGTTTCAAAATCCATCTGTGCCTGCCAGCCGAATTTCTCTTTTGCGCGGTTTACGTTCAACCCGCGGCGCGGCTGGCCGTTCGGCTTGCTGGTATCCCAGGTTAACTTCCCTTCGAAACCGGTCATTTTGATGATCATCTCGGTCAGTTCCTTGATCGAGATTTCATAACCAGAGCCCAGGTTCACCGGGTCGGATTCATTGTACTTTTCGGTCGCGGTCAGCAGGCCCTCAGCGGCATCTTCCACATACAAAAACTCGCGGGTGGGTGAGCCGTCGCCCCAGGCAATCATTTCGTGATCGCCGCTCTCCTGGGCCTCAATCGACTTGCGGATCAGGGCCGGGATGACATGCGAGGAAGCCGGGTTGAAATTATCACGCGGGCCGTACAGGTTTACCGGCAGCAGGAAGATGGAATTGTAACCGTACTGTTCGCGGTAGGCCTGCGATTGAACCAGCATCATCTTTTTTGCCAGCCCGTAAGGCGCGTTGGTTTCTTCGGGATAACCCATCCACAGGTCTTCTTCTTTAAAGGGCACCGGGGTGAACTTGGGATAGGCACACACCGTTCCGATGGCGGTAAATTTGCCAATGCCGTTCTGCCAGGCCTGGTGTAATAATTCCACACCCATTACCAGGTTGTCATAAAAAAATTCTGCCGGGTGTTCGCGGTTCGCGCCAATTCCGCCTACATGCGCAGCCAGATGAATGACTACCAGGTTCTCCGCTTTCAAGTTAAAGCCGGACGGTTTCTGGTTCAATTCCGCGGGACGCAGGTGCGTTGGGAGCTTATCGGTGGGCAGCATTGAATCAGAGTAAAGCTGGCGGATCGAGTCGCGATCGGTCAGGTTGTAATTTTCGATGCGTGGGATTAAGATGTCGGCGGCCCCGCGTTCGGTCAGTTTCTGGGTAACAAAGGAACCCAAAAAACCGGCGCCGCCGGTCACCATCACGCGTTTGCCTTTCCAGAAATTCTCTACCATTTTAGTGTCTTTCCTTTATCAATTGTTGTGGTAAGACAGTCTCAAAAGAGACCGGGGTTTAGCGTACGATAAAATGCGCATTTCGATAGCGTTCGTGCTGCGGTTCGCGGATTAACCCGAGGCGCAGGGCGCTGACCACTTCGCGCACGCCGTCATCCACGGTCAGGGCCGCATTGAAGCCCAAGTCGCGCTGGATTTTCTCAAAAGATACGTTGATGTCGCGCACATCCCCGCCGAATGTCAAATCTTTATACTGCACAAAAGTCTCAGGCAGGCGTTTGATTACGAACTGCACGATCTGGTCTTTTGTATAATTGCCGCCGTCCGTGCCCAGATTATAAACCTGCCCATTTACCTTTTCATCTGCTGCATTCAGCCCCAGCAATAGCGCGCGCACCACATCCTGCACGTGTACAAAAGAGCGTGAGTACCCGCGTTGATAAATAAGCAGCTCGCGTTTGATAAAAGCATCCAGAACAAACTGGTTGACCACCAGGTCAAAGCGTGTGCGCGGAGAAATCCCGTAAAGGGTCGCCAGGCGAAAAATGAGCGCGCCTTGGAGCCGCACAAGTTCTTCGGCTGCGATTTTTGTTTCGACATACAACGACTGTGGACTTAATGGTGAATCTTCAGTGACCAGTGATCCATCTGTGGTGGGGGCATAGGCGCTGTAGGTGGAGGCATAAATAAAGCGTCCGATGTGCAAACTATCGGCCTGGTCCAGAATGGTGCGGGTGGCTTCCACGTTGTACCACCACGCCGCCTGTTTTCCCACCGCCTGGCAGGCCGGGAAACCCACAATGCCAGCCAGGTGAAAAATGGCATCGGGTTTGGGCCAGTTGCGCGGCAGCGAATCACGCAGGCTGCGCGACTCAGTCACATCCGCTTTTGCAAAATAAAAATTTGGGTTGGATAAAAATGTGAGCAGTGACTCGCCGCCAAACAGCAGGTTGTCGATCACTGTAACGCGGTGACCCTGCTGCAGCAGCTGCGCAGTTAATAGTGAACCGATATAACCTGCTCCGCCTGTGACCACGACATGCTTTTGTTCCAGGGTCATTTTTCCTCCGCAGGGATGAAGGCAACCCCCAGACCGCGTACTTCCAGGGTGGGAATGCCGGGTTCATCATTGATAAGCACATCCTGTTCCAGGCAGGTCAGGCGGCAGATATCGGCCACATCGCCCTCTCCTACTAAACGCAAGCGGTCATAGCCGGAGGTCTTGACCAGCTCTACGTATTCCTTCACCTTCAGGCGTACGCGGCGGTACAGGTTGAACTGCTGTTCAACATAGTCTACCGTCAGGCGTGCGCGCAGCGCCAATCCTTCGGGCGTGATCAGATACAGTAGTTTGCGGCGCTCGGCGCGTGTAACCTTGACGTAACCCTTTGAGATCAGCCGTTTAAGATGCCAGTTGACCGTGCCAACCGCAACGCCAAGCTGCGTTGCCAGATCGGCCTGGGTTACATCCGGGTGATGTTCGATATTGTCGAGCAAAGATAAGTCGTGGGTGGATTCGTAAGTGGGTTCCATAGTCTAAATTTCAGCGGCTGAAATTATAACATCAATATTCAATGGCTGAATTTTGAATATGTTTTTGCCAAAAAATCAACCTGTGCCTAAGGCTTTCCCCCGTTTCCGGTAGAATAGCACTTATTTATCCATCAGGGCGCGGAATGGGCGGATGGCATGGGATCAATACCTGGGCACCACCTGGAATGCCAGCCCGACCGAGCAGGCCGACATCACGGCCAATTTTGACCTGGTCAGCGCATGGGCAAAAGCGCACAACCGCCCGGTGCTGCTGGGTGAGTTTGGGGCTTATTCCAGGGCAGACATGGACTCGCGAGCACGCTGGACGGCTTTTGTAGCGCGTGAAGCGGAAAAACATGGATTTGAATGAGTTACTGGGAATTTTGTGCCGGGTTTGGCATCTATGACCCGCTTGCTAGAGTTTGGCGGCAGCCGTTACTGCAGGCATTAATCCCTTGAATCTGCGTTGACCCGCTGTGATTCAACCAGCTTGCCTTTGCGCGCGTGCGCCATCTGTTTGATTTGAATTTCGCGCTTCATGGCGCTGCTGCGGTCGAGTTGTTCCTCAACATACACCATTTTCACCGGGCGGCGCATGCGCGTATAACGTGCACCTGTGCCGGCGTTGTGCTGTTTTTCGCGCCGGGGTGGGTCAGTCGTCCAACCAGTATAAAAGGTTCCGTCTGAACACTCCAGGATATAACAGAAAAATCGCATGGGACGGTGTAAATGAAGAGGAATTTACTTCTTCTTATCTTTTTTATCAGCGCTTCGCCCGCCCAAAAAGATGCGCTTGAGGGCATCTGTTGCCTGGGGCATGCCGCTTTTCTCGTCCTTCACAAGCCATTCTGCGCGCTCGCGCTCATTTAACCATTTCTCGCGGTCATTAAAGGCCACTTCCAGGCGTTTTTCCAGGTCGGCCTGGTTGCCGCTTTGCACCGCCGCGCGGAGGTGAGTTAGCGCGCCAATCGCGTTGTCCAGCGCGTTCAGCGCGGTGATCGGGTTGTTCAATAACCCCAGGGCCAGGGCATGCTGTGAATCATTCCCCAGCGCGGCGCTGGCCTGGGCGTAAGGTTTCCCCGCGAAGCGCCGTGCTTCCGTCCAGCCGGGCTGGTCAATGGTGGCATTCAATAGCGCCGCGGCCATCGCTTGCGGAAGCAGGTGCGCCGTCATCAACATGCCGTCGGCTTCCAGCATATCCAGGAAAATGGATTGCGCGCCCACCAGGGTGGCCAGGTCGTCTGCCAGTTTGAGCGCTTCGGCCGGTGTACCCGCCGGGGCGGCGATCCCAAAGCTGGCTTTCTCAAAAAGGTCTGCGCGTGCGGATTCAATCCCCGCCCTGTTTTGTTCCATGAAAGCCGGGTTGATTGAAGGTACCAGCCCGATATAATGCCGGCCTGCCGCAACGTGCTGCATAAACCACTTGTGCACCAGCGCTTTTTGGGATGAAAAATCCATCACTACCGCGTGCTCACGCAGATCGGGGGCGATCAGTTTGAGTGTTTCTTCCATCTGATCCAGCGGGATGCACAGCAAAACGACATCCGCGCCTTCCATGGCGGCTGGCAGGTTGAAGTGCGTGGCATCCAGCGCGCCCAGCGATTTGGCCTTGTTTTGAACTTCAAGAGCCTTGTCAAAGCCTACACGTTTGACTGTCGCGGTATGTTTGGCCAAAGCCAGCCCAATTGATGTGCCGATCTGTCCGAGGCCGATGATGGTGATCTGGATTGCCATGATTGCTCCTATTTTTATGCCGGTTACGGCGGAAAATTCAATGTGCCATGCAGCCCAAAGGCTGCATGGCACATTATATCTTACCGGGTGGTAGAATCAAGAAACCCTGGGACGCCGACCCAGAGTTTCTTTTGAAAGGAGGAGAAGAGAAATCACCTTACTGCTTATAATTTATCACCAATGCTTCCGGTATACTTGACGATTGCCCTACGGTTCCCCTACGCCTATAGACAACTTACGATTCTGTAAGGTCGAGATCAGCACCCTGCTGGCTATCTTGGTCAATGTGCTCGCCTCGCTTGCGCTGGTCTTGTTTGGCGTGCTCTTCTGCAAAGAGAAATTGACGCCCGTCAAAGTGATTGGTATTCTGGTCTGCCTGGCGGGTCTGGTGATGCTGAATATGAAGAGGTGATGCCAGGTCTATTTTTATAACCCTGGGCGATATTTTGTTTATCCAAAATACAGCAGTGCGCGCCAGGGCAAGGTTTACTTCTTCCTGGCGGCCCGTTCAGCGAGCGCTGCGGAGTTGGCCACCACTGCGGTGCGAATGAGCTGCTTAAAAGCAGTTTCGTTGATCTTCTCCCCTTCGCGGATACCGATCGCACTCCGCACACTTCCAGGTTGAGTGAAGAGCTTTTCCGGGTCATTGAGCGATGCTCCGCGGAAGAAGGTGAGCTTGACTGCCAGCTTGTACGTTTCGCCCGTGCAGACGCCGCCGTCATGGGACCAGACCGGGGTTCCCGGCGAACTTTCTTTTACCCATTTCCACTCTTCCTGGATGTCGGGGTCGGCATCGTGGATGAGCTGACGGACATGCGCGAGCGTCTCGCCTCTCCAATCCCCCAGCTTTTGCAACTCTTGGATCAGGCTGGTGATGTTCGCTGAAGCGGCCTCGCTATTTGGATGACTTATTGGCTTCATAGTCTCTCCGATTTTTGGTTTCGCCTGCAAACGCGTTCTGGGGTCAGGTAATTAGGAAGATCATCGTCCTAACACAGGGATTTTTATTTCCCTGACTTATTCTATCCACGCCGCCAACCTGTAACAAACCAGGAAACGGTAATCTGTTCGTCTTGCCGATCTGTTCACCAGTTGGCCTGTTTTATTGAGCATTGGCAATTAATGTGTTTGGTCTGCCCACTCCCACCAGATGAATGTGCTAACGAGTCCAGCAATGCTGGTCAGAAGGACGATAACAAAACTGGCCATTGAGAGACCGTTCCCTTCCACATACAACGCAGGGATGGACCATGGAAAGTATTCTCCCCATCCAGCTGCATTGGTGAATTGCGCCAGGACCATCGCAAATATCATAATCCCTATCGGTGGCAAATAACCATGCCATGCGCTCGCAAAGAAAGCAATCGGTGTAGTAAGTGCAATCGTTAAGCACGCCGCTACGCTTATGTTAATTCCGCTTTGCCAAAAAATATGCGGCGGCACTGGCGGGAGGCCCAATGCCGTGCCAATACAAAAAGTAATCAGACAGGTTATTACAGTTACTGCGGCTGACCATATCGCCACCACGATGCATTTGCTCAACACAATTGCAGAACGCGAAGTGGGCAAAGCCAGCAAATCTTTCACCGTGCGATCAGAATACTCGCGCCCAAACACCCAGCTGGTAATGATGCCAAAAAGAATAATTCCGCCAACACCCACCCCCAGAGTAAGAAATCGAAGATAGGAGGGCCAATCCGCAGCACCCATTGTGAGTTGCGCCTTTGCGCTGATCAATCCAACCCGCCGCGCCATTTCGGGATCCTTCAGCACGATCATAAAGAATCCGCCGCCGAACGGAACCATCGCAAATCCAAGCGCGGTAAACAATGGCATTTTGGATCTGCGCGCCTTGAGAAATTCGACCCAGATTGCTTGCCCCAGGTTATTCATTTTACATTTCCTTCCTGCATGCCCACGAGACGCAGAAAATAATGCTCCAGGTCTTCTTCTTGGATATTGAGCTGGGTCGGAGCATACCCTGCGCTTACAAGCCGAGTCGCAATATCATCGGGTCGTTCGATTGCCGCGTTATCGTTCAATTCAATTGTGTCGTCCGAAATAGCAGAGGCGCAGAAACCGGCACTCAAAAGCACCGCGTGAGCCGCCAGATTATCTCGTGTGCGAATTACGAGTTGCCGCCGCCGATTACGTTCAAGTTCAACTACATCAAGTTCCTGCAATAAACGGCCTTGATGAATAATTCCAATGCGTTTAGCGAGCCGGGACACTTCACCCAAAATGTGACTCGACATGAAAACGGTCACCCCTTGTTTTTGTGTGAGCTCAATCAGCAGATTGCGGATTTCGACAATTCCTGCCGGGTCCAGGCCATTGGCGGGTTCGTCCAGGATGATGAGTTCGGGATTGTGCATCAACGCCTTGGCGAGCCCGAGACGTTGGGCATTGCCATGCGATAAAGTGTTCGTGCGCCGATCTGCGTAATCGTGCAAACCCAGTTGTTCGATGGCGCGATCAACCGCTTTCGGTTCGGTGCCAGGCCGAAGACGCCGCATCACTTCCAAATTTTCACGTACGGTGAGTTCTGGATAGGCATCCGCTGTCTCAACTAAATATCCAACCGAACGCCAGGGTTTTCTCTCGCCAACGCAAACCGGTGAACCTAACACGCGCGCTTCACCGGATGTTGGTTTGATCATTCCAAGTAACAGGCGAATGGTTGTTGTTTTGCCTGCGCCATTGAGACCCAGGAACGCGTAGATTTCGCCTTTGACAACGCGCAAAGACAAATTATTTACAGCGGTGACGTTGCCATAGCGTTTCACAAGATTGTCAGTTTCGATAGCTGTGTACATTTTTGTCCTGAACCGTGCTGGTTGATACAATGCTGCCCGCAATGCAGCGGGCTAATGGTTTGCATTGGCTGGCGGCGGGGCGGGCGTGGACAATGCCTGGGAGCAGAAAAAACTTGAAGGCAGAAAAAGGCTTGTAAAACGCGCAGACTCCCATAAATCTGCTGCACGCTTTGTTAGACCACAGACCTTGGTGGTGATCATACAGTTTGAATCGTAGAAGTAGTTAAGGCATACATTTGAAGATTACTGGGTTTATCTCGCCATGTTTGATAATTGTGTAGCAAACCCTCATATTGCATTCCGATTTTTATAAGAACACGAGCCGAGGCTAGATTTTCTGGCAGACAAACAGCTTCAATTCGAACTAATTGCATTTTGTCAAATCCAAACGTGACCACCGCCTGGGCGGCTTCGGTAGCATAGCCTTGTCCCCAATACGTCCGGGCGATGGTGAAACCCAGCTCAGTTCGGCGATTAAGTGGATGTGGATGGCTGATATTGATAATTCCAATTAGACGATGTTCTTCCCGATGTTCGATTCCCCATGCACCTAAACCGTTTCGGTCGTATTCAGCGATGAAACTATCCAGATCAATCTGTGCCTCCGCTAATGACTTGTAGTGTATCCAAGGAGTAAAAAGATCTATCTCTGGGTCCGACGCATATACGTACAGATCTTCTAAATCGTTTTGATGCAAAGCTCGCAAAATGAGGCGGGGAGTTGATAACACAGGGAAAGGTGTGAAAAGCGTCTTGATGTCCATTTGGAGATGTCCATGTGTAAGAGAGCGAAAGTATTGTGTTGAGATACCAACTTTTAATGAATGTGGTTTAACGGTTTGCATTAATGATTTGCGGGAGGGGTAAGACAATGCTTGGGAGCAGGATAAACCCGAAGGTAGATAATGCTCGAAAAGCGTAACTGTACCCGCAAATCCATTGTATCGCTATGGGGCAGCTTCCGGTATCCTTCAGCTTTCTTTGAGAAGGTACAAAAGATTGTCTTCTACTTGATACAACAAAGGAGCGACTTGTATTTTTGGATATCGTAGGCGCAGCCGCTTGGCTTCGCTCAATACAAAATCTACCTCATTTCCGATTTCAAACAACGGCGCAAAATGCATAAAATGCTCTTCTGCCAAATCCTGAGACCAGCCTGCTTGATCTACCAGACCCTGAATAAATTGGTCTCGACGGGCAACCAGGTTTACCATCCCACACTGGGTATGCCCGATTAAGACTATCGATTTTACTTCGCCAATTGCTATAGCGTAGGAAACCTTGAACTCGCTATAACGCAGATTTGCTCCACCGGCTCGAATGATAAAGGCGAAATTGTCAGGTATTCTAAGGTGCTTACGATTATCCATACACATGCCGATTAGCAGTTGTGCCTTTGTGTAAGAATCGAGAGAACGGTTGAGGTTATGATATTCCAGCAGCAAGCCTACAGGCGTATTCCGGTATTCTGGAAAAATATCTTCTGAAGTGGATACAGCGATTAAGCGGTTCATGTTCCTATTATAAGGTTTTTATTGCGGATGAGCGGCCCAACGGCTGGCGGTACTAGCACAGACGGGAATTCCTATAAGATCACCTGGGCGATGTGGCGGGAAAATCCGCAATTTAAGATGCCAAATCCGTTGCCCCTGCCCCGCACACTTATCCCGAATGTCATTGTCGGGAATGATCTTGTCGGGAATGCCCGCGCTTGCCGCAGGGAGTGGACGCGATGTTGGATTGCCATTAACTTACAACAGCCTTCGTTTTATTAAGACTCTGTCTTGTGAACATGCCGATGATGCAAATCAGGCATGTGGTGATGTTCGTGATCTAATTCACCGTGTTCATGAATGTGTGAATGCTTTTGAGCATTTTCACCTTCATGGTTATGATTATGATGCTCATCATCGTGAACGTGTGCATGTTCGTGAGTTGTCAATTTATGAATATGATCATGCTCATGTTTCTCATTCAATAAAAATAGAGTTCCTGCAAGCATGAGCGGAAAAGCAACAAAAAACAGCCAACCGGGAAGTTCCCGAAATAAAAGAAAAGATAATAGCATACCTGCGAGTGGCGCTGAACTAAATAACGTACTTGTGCGAGCTGCCCCAAGACTGCGCATGGCGTGAATAAATAATACAATACTCGCCCCATAACTTAAACTACCCAAAACCAATGCACCTAAAATAACTTCCCAGGTGGGGAGTTTATTACCTAGAATCATCGCCATCCCTAGCGAAAAACAGCCTGCTCCCAAGCCTTTGATAGTGACAATAATCAAAGGGTCTTTCGCAGAGATATTACGAGTAAAGTTATTATCAATTCCCCAAAGGATACATGCAGCAATAATGCCTATTGCGCCGAAAGAAAACCCCCATTCCGCATTTGGATTTACTGTAAGAAAGATACTTGCAAGAGTGATTAACGCAATTGCCCACCACGCGCGGCGACTGATTGATTCTTTGAAAGCAAAAAATGCGATAAGAGTTGTAGACACGCCTTCAAAACTTAAGAGTAAAGATGCTGTTGCGGCCGGAGTGCTTTGCAAACTAAAAAGTAAAGTAATCGGAGCGGCAATACCGCCAGCAATAATTGCCCCTGCCAACCATATATAATCGGGCTTCCGAATCTGCGCTTCACTATCCAACCCCTTCTGATTAATACGTTGGAATAGTTTTATGCCGAGCAAGCCAATACCACTGCCGAGATACAAAAAAGCGGCAAGTGGAATCGGCTCTACTTCACCTAAAAGAAGTTTTGCTAAAGGTGCGCTTGCGCCAAACAAAAGAGCGGCAATTAAGGCTTGAATGATTGATGAAACATAACTTCGATTCATGAACTTCGATTTTCCTGGCCTTTCATTTGGATGAAGCAAGCCAAAGAATTAAGGATTGATTCAGTAAAATCATCAAGACGATGTGCGGCGGGAGGTCTGTCCGAGTTGAACCAATCCTCACGCCCGAGACCATAATGAGCCAGGCAAGTGGAATTTACGGCTATGTTCACCCTGATAAATTTCTTCAGTGAAAACCTAGTTCCACTAACAGTAGAATAATTGTACAACGAAAAGATATCTTTCAACCTCCCCTTGTGCATTCCCCACTCAATAATTCAAATCACCTTCGTCAAATCCCGTTAAGACCTGCCTACAACCATTCCGGTCTCAATGTAGCTCCTTGTGGCGAAGCAAGTTATTGCCGCAGAATTTTCTCCATCGTCTTTCCTTTTGCGAGCTCATCAATCAACTTGTCTAAATAGCGTATTTTTTGCATCAGCGGATCTTCGATCTCTTCTATGCGAACACCGCACACTACGCCCTTGATAAGCGAGCTATTTGGATGAATGGCTGGGGCTTGAGCAAAAAAGGTTTCAAAATCGTTTTCCGCTTTGATTTGCTGCTGTAACCCCGCTTGGTCATAGCCTGTCAGCCAGCAAATAATTTGGTCAACTTCTTCTTTTGTACGATTTTTGCGTTCCGCTTTTTGAATGTACAGCGGATAAACCCCCGCAAATTTTGTTGCGAAAATTCTATGCTTAGGCATCGTCAATTCTCCTGTGTGTCGTGGCCGCTAGCGCACGTCGTTTTCAGCGGGCTAATGGTGTGCGTTAGCGGCGGCGGGGCGGAGTGTGGATTCTCTTCGAGAGCAGAAAAATCTTCCAACGCCGCTCCTCGCTCCTTCGGTGCGCAAGAACGCACCAGCTCCCACACCCGATTAGGGCGTAAACAGTCTCCAATGGCCTTCGGAGACAACTTCGACAGTGCCGTCGGTCACTTTGATTGCGGTCTGATCGTCGATCGCGTACATCGGCACTGGTACCTCGCCGGCCATTCTTTCCACCTTGGCCATGGAACTTTCCGGGTGGTCCTCGTGATCCACGTGCGGAAGCAACGCAAAGTCAACCAGTCCCAGCCCCTGATCAATGACGAAGGGCGTATTCGGGTCGTTGTACGTCTCTCCGAAAATAGGGGCCGTCACCATACTGCCGGCGCTCACCCCCACATAGACTGTCTCGCGCAGCAACGGCAGGAGATCTGCCAGTCCGGACTCCCGCATCCAGCGGCACAGATACAGTACATCGCCGCCAAACACCAGCAGGGCGTCAGCCTCCCGGACAGCAGCGACCCAATTCTCTCTCTTGATACTGGGTAGCGCGGTGAGCTCCAGTACGCCCAACGACTTCCAACCCAATTCGGTGAGGGGGCTGGCGGTTAATCCGCTGATGAAACGGTAGGCCATGGAAGGCCCGACGGAGAAGGGGTAGATCGCGGTGGG
>JBBRWF010000066.1:0-12949 GCA_038249405.1 Anaerolineales bacterium | reverse complement strand
CCAGCAATGACCCTGCCCAGGCTCAAATTTCCTTGCGCATGGGTGAACCGGACAATTTGAAATCAGCGGGTTACCAGATTGGATCGGACGATCTCTTGATCGTGGTGAACCGCGAAAGCCCGCTGCAAAATTTGAGCATGGAACAGGCCCGGAGTCTGTTTGCGGGGTCGGACGCAGCAATACAGGTGTGGGTATTTGCCGGCAAAGAAGACATACAGCTGGTCTTCTCCCGTGAAATCATGGCTGGCACACCAACCAGCACACTGGCACGGCTGGCGCTCAGCCCCCAGCAGATGTTGGATGCGCTGAATGCGGAAAAAAAGATAGCTGGGTTTTTGCCGCGCCACTGGAAGGCTGGAACGGTAAGGGAAATCTTCTCACTGCCGGATGTGCCGATACTGGCTGTGACCACATCCGAACCTGAGGGCGCTGTAAAAGAAGTGCTGGGCTGCCTGCAAAAGAAACAGGCACCCTAACAAACTTGAAGAATGGTCAAGGTAAGGCCCAAGAGCCGATAAAATCGATCCGTATTAAAAGAAATGAGACGCGCATGGGAAAAGAAGAAAAAAAAATTGTGATTGTTCTGCCTGCATACAATGCCGCCAAAACGTTGATCCGCACGTTTAATGAAATTCCGCTTGAGTACCGCAAGTACGTCATTCTGGTGGATGACGCATCCAAGGATAACACGGTTGAGGTTGCCAAGGAAATAGGCTTGATGGTATTTCAGCACTCGAAAAACCGGGGGTACGGCGGCAACCAAAAAACGTGTTATCGCGAAGCGCTGGCGATTGGGGCTGATATCGTAGTCATGCTGCACCCAGACCACCAATATGACGCGACTGTGATCCCGCATATGGTACGTCCGATGCTGGCGGAAGAAGCAGACGCAGTCTTTGGCTCGCGGATGCTGGGCGGGCGTCCGTTGGAAGGTGGTATGCCCTATTGGAAGTACCTGGCAAATGTGCTGCTGACGGCGCTGGCTAACATCATCTACGGGCATTATTTGACAGAAATCCACTCCGGGTTCAGAGCCTATTCGCGCAAGTACCTGGAGACTGTGCGGCTGGAAGATAACAGCGATGACTTTGTGTTCGATACGGAAATTATCGCCCAGGGAATGACCTGCGATCTTACTTTTCAGGAAGTGCCAATCGTCACGCGCTACTTCCCGGAGGCTTCTTCGATCAACTTTCGACGGAGCGTTATTTATGGGTTCGGCATCCTGGGGGTGCTGCTCAAGTTTATGCTACACAAAAGCGGTATAAAACACTTCAGGCAGTTTTACCCGCGCGTAAGCGCCAAAGTTTAGCGGATGCCCGTCGAACCAGATTCCATTCGTGAGGGTTAATGTCCGGATGGGATTGAGCGGCGGTTTAGGAAATAATAATCGAAGGAGAAACTCATGGAATATGTTGATCTACGTTCAGATACCGTCACAAAACCCACGCCTGCGATGCGTGAAGCAATGGCTAAAGCCGAGGTGGGGGATGATGTGTATGGTGACGACCCAACGATTAACCAACTTCAGGACATGGCCGCGGACAAACTGGGGAAACAAGCCGGGTTGTTTGTGCCATCGGGAACTATGGGTAACCTGGCGGGGATTTTAGCGCACTGCGGGCGCGGCGATGAAGTGATCATGGGGCAGCGCTCGCATACCTTTTTGCATGAGGGCGGCGGTATTTCCACGCTGGGCGGGGTGCATTCCTGCCAGATCAAAGAACAGGAAGACGGTTCTTTGTCTCTGGGTGATATTGAGGCGGCGATTCGCACCCCGGATGATGACCATGAACCGGTGACACGGTTGATCGAAGTGGAAAACACGCACAACGCCTGCGGTGGGTTACCTCTATCTCGCGCTTATATCCAACGGCTAAGTGCTTTTGCGCATGAACGCGGTTTGATCGTTCACATGGACGGAGCCCGGCTGTTTAACTCGGCTGTAGCGCAGGGTGTGGATGTGCGCCAGCTGACGGAGCCGGTGGATTCAGTTACTTTTTGCCTGAGCAAGGGCTTGAGTGCCCCGGTGGGGTCGGTTTTATGCGGCAGCGCGGAATTTATCAAGAAGGCGCGCAAGATCCGGAAGCACTTGGGCGGAGGCATGCGCCAGGCGGGTATCCTGGCGGCGGCAGGTATCGTTGCCTTGGAAACGATGGTCGAGCGCCTGGCTGAAGATCACAGCCGGGCACGCTACCTGGCAGAGGGTCTGAGCGAAATTGCTGGGATTGTGCTTGAGCCAGGCACGCCGGCTACAAATATGCTGTTTTTCGGTTTTGCCGATTCTGTTCAATTGAGCGTTTCACAAATTGAACAAAAACTTGCCGAGCGAGGCATTTTGACCAGTGCAGCCAGCGCTCGGCGCTACCGGCTGGTGACGCACTGCTGGATTGATGACGCTGGAGTGGATAAAACTGTTGCGGCATTCCGCGAGGTACTGGCTTAAGCAAACAGGGCGGCAATGATGCCGCCCTGTTTGTTTAATTTTCCGTCCAGTGTTCGAGCTTTGGTTCGATCTGGTTACGCCCGCGCTGTTTGGCGATATATAGACGCTGGTCGGCGAGGGTGATTAACTGGTTGACTTCACCCGCCTCATCCGGAAAAACCGCAAAGCCCTGGCTTACGGTTGGGAGAGGCAATTCCTGGCCGTCGCGGTCGCGAATGGAAAGAGATGCAATCGTTTTTTGAATACGCTCTGCCACAATCTGGGTTTGCAGCCCGCCGGTGCCTGGCAGAACGACGGTAAATTCCTCGCCGCCCCAACGACCGACAGCATCTTCGGCTTTGATATGCTGTCGAATCGCCTGGGTAACAACCGTTAAGACCTGATCGCCCATCATGTGACCATAGTTGTCGTTATATTGTTTGAAGTAATCAATATCCAACATGACCAGGCTTAGTTTTAACCCTTTTTCGAGACAAGTTTTGGCTTCATTATTCAAAACCCGGACAATATGGCCGTGATTGAAAACACCTGTGAGACTGTCTAAAAGTGACTGAGCTTCGACTTCGGCATGATGATAGGCATTCTCTAATGCCAGTGAAGCCTGTTGAGCCAGATTTTCCAATAATTCGAGATCGGTGCGGTTGAAATCATTGGGGGTATAGGAAGCAACCGCAATAATTCCATTTGTGTACCCAGCAGGGATAGGAACACCCATCCAGCACAAACTGGTTTTGTCTTTGCCCATTAAAACCATCTTGACCCCTTCGAGGGCTACTTCAGTGTGCATGTCCGCAATGAAAAGTGACTGCTGGTTTCGGATGACCCAGCCACTCAAAGACCCTTCCAAGGGAGCGGTCATGGATGGGAAAAATTCCCCGTCATCATAGAGCAAGCGCATGGTGATGTGATCGCCATCCAGCAGGCCAAAATAATAGGTATCGGCCTGGATCGAGCCCATCAGGGCATCTCCAATCAGGCCAAGCACTTCTTCGGCTTCCAAAGAGGCGCTCACGCGCCGGGAAAATTCATTAATGGCTTTGAGGCGCATGATACGCTTGTTATTGGTGTCGATCAAACGGTGAATGATTTCCACTGCGACAACTGAAACACAAAAGAAACTGGTATGTTCAACAACATCTGCCATCGTGCTAACCTGAAAGGTAAGGATAAAATGAACGCTACCCATGAGAACAATGAATAAATATGCGGAAAAACGGCCCCACAATATGAGGACGATTACGGCGATCAAGATGGCAATCAACTGTGGAACAAAACGCAGACTATTTGAGAGCAGCATGAGTCCGATTGAGACTGCGATAGCATTCGTTATAATGATAGGCCACTTGAAGACTTGCGATCGCCTGGGCGATGGCATGACTCCATAAAACAATGCCATTGCGTATAAAATTCCAATAATGCCAAGAACAATCGGCAAATAATCGCCTTTGCCAACCCAAAACACCTGAGCTTCAGAAAGAATCAGCAGGAAACACAAAACCACAGTTGCCAGAGCTGCGGGCTCTGCCATCCGGCGTGCTTCCTGATCCGACACTTCTTTTGGGTAAATTATTTTTCGCCGCATATCAGCTCAAACCAATCGATCAAATTCTTCAGCAAGGAACATCACACCGGGCAGCGTAAAACCAGCCGGAGGTTGGTTTATTTGTTTTTTTGCAAAAAAATACGACTGATCCATCGCTAAAACCCTTTTGCAAAAGAATCAATCGTTGGGAGGTTTATTAAGAGACTATTTTACCAATTTAGAGCAAAAAAAACACTCCTGCAAGGATTCTGTACCTTACAAAAGGGCAAGATGGGCCGCATCGGGAAAGAATTAGCCCAAAATTGGGTTACACAATATTCACGCAGGGTATTTTTTGCGGAACAATTGATTTTCGTCCAGCGTCTAACGGGCAGAAACCCTTACTTTGCGCTTTTGACTGAACGCCGACCCGGTTCAAAGCGCCGCCCACTTGCTGGAGGAAAAAAATGAAATCGACTGTTCGATTGACTTTGTTCGCACTTGTGCTTGCAGCGCTGTTGTTAGCTGCTTGTGGCGCCGCAGCTCCTTCTGCCCCAGTGGCAGAAATGCCCGCCGCTCCACCTCAAAATGCACAGGACCTATACCAACAACCAACAGTGCAGGAAGCACCGGCCGGCCAATCCCAGGCCGCCAAATCTGAAGCGGGGAACGCCGGGTCAGCCGCCACAAGTAATACCCTGCCAGAAAACATCACCGTGCAGACCGGTGCGGAATCGCTGGTCAACGCACAATCGCAGCGCATGATCATCAAAAACGCCGAGATCAAGCTGCTGGTGGAGAAAACGGATAGTGCCATCGATCGGGGTATGCAGGTGGTGGGGGATGTGGGAGGTTATATCATTTCATCGCGCGTGTGGTACCAGGAAGCCAATGGGCAGAACTATAAGTTTGCCAGCCTGAGCATCGGCGTGCCAGTGGACCAGTTTGAAACTGCGATGCGCCGCTTGCGGGGATTGGCGCTGCGGGTGCTCGACGAAAACGCCTCCGGGCAGGATGTAACCAGTGAATATGTTGACCTACAATCGCAGCTTGGCAACCTGGAAGCCACCCGCGACCGGATACGAACCTTTCTGGATGACGCGAAGACTGTTCAAGAATCGCTGCGGATCAACCAGGAGTTGACCAATATTGAGGGGCAGATTGAGCAAGTTAAAGGACGGATGAATTTTCTCTCCAACCGCTCGGCTTATTCCACCATTACGGTTAACTTTGAGCCTGACATTCCGGCCGCAACGCCAACACCCACGATGACACCAATCCCGACCGCGACTCCCAAAGCCTGGAATCCGGGCGAAACAGTTCAACGAGCAACGGGCACAGTCACCAATATTTACCAGGGATTGGTAGAAGTGGCGATCTGGTTCTGCCTGGTGATCATCCCACTGCTTGCTCCGCCAGCTTTAATCCTGTGGGGTATTTACAAACTGGTTACTCGTAAAAGCAAAAAGGCTTAATCCAACGTGAATTATGGTTGGTGACGCCTAAGATGAAAGGATTTTTGTAGAGTTTTGGAACACTGCATGTTCCAAAACTCTACGGGCGGGGCAAGGGAAACCTGAGGTTTAATTTTCTATAATCTGTTAGTCAGGTCAACCCAAAGCATCCAAGCCAAAAAGAAACCGAAACCGCTGTGGTTTCGGTTTCTTTTTGCTTTTAACTTGCGTTGACAAGCTCTCAAAAATTAACAATTGATAAGAGAGACCGATTTGATCGTAACTTTTTTATCAGTGGGGCGACATATAGGTATCAACCGGAGCAATCCGGAGTCGTTCAAAAAAAATGGAGAACCCCATGAACCCTAAAAATGCGCTCTTTCTCTCGGCCTCGTTGACTGCTTTCGTACTGGCCGTATTGTTTGGAGTAGTAACAAAAGTTACCACCACGCCCACCGTAGCCGCGGCTGCGCTTGTAGCGCAGGTTGTTGCCGCTACGATGGTGCCGAATACTGAAACCCCCACTCAGGAAGTTTTGCCTTCTGCGACAGTAGCGGGACCGCTTGGGCCCGAAGAAGCGGCCGCACTGGCTGCAAAAGCTCTGGGCAGCGAAGATGTTTACAGCGTAGAAACTTTTTCATACAAAGGTACGACTGACAGCTTTAAGGTGGTCTTTGGCTCAGGCGCCATCGTTTATATGGGCCTCGATCGCCAGGTGCTCGAAATTGGCAAACTGCCGCCAGTGGTTGTGAACGTATCGGCAGCCACCACCAAGCCCACCAAAAAACATCGCGATGATAACAACAGTAGTGGAAGCAGCAACCAACAGCCGCCTGTGCCTGCACCAGAACCTACTGAAGCACATGACGATTAATATCGCGGAAACAACCCCGGAAACAAAATCGTCGATCCGGTAACCAAAGGAAAACATTAATGGCAAATAAACCGCAAGGTAAAAGTTGGAATGAAGCCCAGATGGCAATTACCGCCATTGCAATAACTGCAACGCTCGGGTTTTGGAACCTGTTTGCAACGCCCGAGAAGACGCAGGCAGCAGCACAGATCTCGGCAACCTTCACTCCGCCGCCGCCCCCCCCACCGACTGAAACAGCTGTGCCGGAACCCACGGCAACCGCAGCATCTCTTTCACTGCGCCCTGTCAAGATCATTTACGGTGGCAAGATGCCTCAACAGCAGGTTATCCAGGTTGTGGCTGCAGCTCCGGCTAAAAAGAAAAATAACGGCGGCGGCAATGTGGACCGCGGCGGTGGCGGCGGAACAACCGCTGGGGCAGCTTCTGCACCTGCTGCTCCACCCCCCAGCACCGGTACATCCAAACCATGATTTACCGTATAGACTTCAAAGCGATGGGCTGCCGTATGCTGGCAATGGTCGACAGCTCATCGCCTGAAGCGGCTGAAACTTTGGCGCAGATGCCAAACTGGTTCGAAGAATGGGAACAGGCGCTCAGCCGCTTTCGCTCTGACAGCGAGCTGAGCGACCTGAACCATTCGGCGGGCATGCCAATGCAGGTGAGCCAAACGATGTGGGAAGTATTTCAGGCGGCGCAAGAAGCAGAATCTGCCAGCGGTGGATTGGTAACCGCAACGGAGCTGGATGCGCTTATCTCGGCTGGATACGATCAAAGCTTCGACAAATTACCCCAGGAACGCGCGGCAGCGCCAATCAGTGGATGGCATACCACCAGCTCTCTCAACGAAGTGGAGGCAGAAACTACTACACGCACACTGGTTCTACCGGTTGATATGCAACTGGATTTTGGCGGAGTTGCCAAGGGCTGGGCGGCCCAACAAGCAGCACGACAGCTTTCCGTCTTTGGGCCAGCACTGGTGAGCGCTGGCGGCGACATGGCAGTGACCGGCCCGCAAAACAACGGCGAGTTGTGGCTGGTGAACATCGATGACCCTTTTCACCCGGGTAATTTCCTTAACACGCTGATGCTAGGCGCCTGCGGTGTGGCTACATCTGGCACCGACTACCGCCGCTGGAAACAAGGCGGGCGCTGGAACCATCACATCATTGACCCACGCAGCGGCCAGCCCGCGCAAACAGATATCATTGCAGCCACGATCATCGCACCAAATGCCATGCAGGCTGAAATGGCCGCCAAGGCAGCGTTAATCCTGGGCAGCGAAAATGGTATGAAGTGGATTGAAGACCAGCAGTTATTCTCGGCCATGCTGGTGCTTGAAACCGGTGAATGTTTATACAGCAATCATATGGAACATTTTTTTTGGAGGTCAAAATGAACGAACGAAATTCAGAACAAATAGAATACGAATCCACGATCGGCGCTCAAACTTTTTTGCTAATGCTGCTTTCAATGGCACTTGGCACACTGGCGGCGGTGGTTGTTTTACCGGCCTGGATGCCGCGTCTCTCGGCATCGCTGATGGGGACAGACCCCAAAGCGTACTGGTATCTTTCACGTGGAAGTTCTTTTGTAGCGATGGGGCTGTTGTGGGTCTCGATGGCGCTTGGATTGGGCATTTCCAATAAAATGGCGCGTATCTGGCCCGGCGCACCGGCGGCTTTTGCCATTCATGAATATGTGAGCCTGCTAGGCCTGTCATTTGCCATCTTTCACGCGCTGGTTTTAATGGGCGATCATTATATCAAGTTCACGCTTGCCCAAATCGTGGTGCCTTTTGCAACAGTTGGTTACAAACCATTATGGGTTGGCCTGGGCCAGGTTGGCTTTTATGTGTGGCTGCTGGTGGCACTCAGTTTTTATGTACGGTCAAAGATCGGTACCAAGGTCTGGCGCGCCATTCACTACATCAGCTTTTTGTGCTTTTGCGCAGCCATGTATCACGGCATCAGCAGCGGCACGGACACCAAAGAACTTTGGGCACAGTCAATTTACTGGTTCGCTGGCGGCAGCCTGTTATTCCTGTTGGTGTATCGGATCATTGTCTCGGTCACCGCCAAATTTAGCAAACCGGCTCCACGCGCCATGCCAGTCAGCGCTGTTCAGGCGCGTGAGGGTACTCCCAGCACGCAGTAGGGTTGCCAGATGGAACACAAGAAAATCGGCGCGCGCCAAAAAAGGGTGGGCCGATTTTCATTTATGGATTATGGGGCTGTGTAGTGCCACAGCGGGGGAAGGTATGATCAGGGAGCGGATGTATCGGGAATGGTTGAGTCAGCTGTTGCGGGCTGCAGGATAATGCCAGTTGCTCCGGCAGGATCGGGTGCCAGGGGGTTGGCTGCGATGGTAGTAGTGGGTTCCATAATAAAGGTGGTGCGTCCAATCGCGAACGACGACCCGGCAGCCGCGAATGAAACCTGGGCAAAAAAGTTAGCCCCATCATTCGCAGTCAACACTATGGGAGTAGGCAGTGTATACAACTGGCACCGGCTGCCTGTGCGCACAGTGGCATCTGAAAATCTGAGGCTTCTCCCCAGGTCGCCGCTGGTATGTGAATAGGTGTTGATCTCAACATAATTTAGCGTCGTATTGGTACGTGTATCAAAGCAAAATTGGACACCTTTTAACCGCAGGCTGCGGCCGTACAAGACAGTTGGCAGATCGGGGTTGATCGAGATAAAACTTAATCCAACAGCGGACCTGAAAACCTGGGTCTGACTTGAAAAATATACAAAACTTACCGGGTCAGTAGAGCTAAAGGGTTTCCAGTTTCCAAAACCGGCGCTGATTAAAATATTACCGGTAGACGGCGGGATTTCTGCCAGGCGCTGCATGAAGACTGCCATCTGTCCGCGAGTGACTGAAGCATCCGGGCTGTAATTTCCGCCTCCGGTACCACTGGTAATACCATTGTCTTTCATCCAGCAAATAAAAGTCTCAAAGGGATTGCCGATGGTATCGTTAAAACAGCCGATGGTGGCGTAAGCCCGACCGACACCAAACGATGTGGCTGCAAAAACTGCGATTAGGAAACCAACAAGAAGTAAACGACCTTGTTTCATTTTCTGCTCCTGTTATGTGAGTATATATGATTTATTTTATCTATTATAAGGCCTGTTGTATGCGGTTCAATGACCAAATTTCTTTTCTGGCGCGTGAATAGCCGACTTGCCTGTGTTTGCAGCAACAGATCGGTGTTGAATTACATCCTTTAACATAACCTTAACGAAGGTTTCGCGCTTTATGGTATAGTATTTTTAATAGGAATTATGATGCCAGAAACCATTCTCGTTGTTGAAGACGAACCATCCCTGCAAGAAACCCTGGCCTATAACCTGCAAAAACAGGGTTATCAGGTGGAAACATGCGGCAACGGGCGCGAAGCGCTGGAGGTTGCCCGGCGACTTAGCCCCGACCTGCTATTGTTGGATATTATGCTGCCCGGTCTGGACGGGGTGGAAGTCTGTAAGACCCTGCGGCGTGAGGGATTGCACATGCCGGTGATTATGCTGACCGCCCGCGACGATGAGATCGATCGCGTAGTGGGGCTTGAGATCGGCGCGGATGACTATGTGACCAAACCGTTCTCGATGCGTGAGCTGATTGCGCGTGTAAAAGCGCAACTGCGCCGCACAGAAACCGTGCGGGATGAACTTGAAAAGATAAAAACCAGCGCTCCCGAACAGGACAGTCTGAGCTTTGGAAACCTGACGATTAACCGCACCCGGCGGGAAGCGAGCCTGAATGAGACTCCGTTAGCGCTCAAACCTCAGGAATACGACCTGCTGTTGTTTTTTGCTGAGCATCGCGGGAAGATGCTTTCGCGCGAATTTGTGCTGGAACGGGTTTGGGGCTGGGATTATGTTGGCGACAGCCGGACAGTAGATGTGCACGTGCGCTGGTTACGCCAAAAAGTGGAAGTTGATCCGGCCAATCCTATACGGATTGTGACGGTGCGCGGCGGAGGCTACCGGTTTGAGGGATGAGCACTTTCCTGGGAATTGCCTTCCTTATCAGCCTGCTCGCGCTGGCCTATGTTACCTGGCGTTATTGGGTGCTATACCACAGCCTGGAAACCTACGCGCGCCGCATGCAACAAATTGCATCTGAGCCGCAAGCCAGAAGCCTGCCAACTGACCTGCCCCACATTGAACAACTTTCCAATGCAATCCATACGCTGATAAGCGGTTACGATCAGCGCATCGACAACCTAGATGCAGAGCGTTCCAGACTTGAAGCAACACTGACCCAAATGACGGATGGCGTCTTGATTGCAGACTCCCAGGGGCGGATTCAGATGGCAAACCCGGCTGCTGAAAAGTTATTTGGTGAAGGCGAAACATTGCCCGGAAAAACCGTCAGCATGGCGCTGCGCCACCATCAATTGATTGAAGCCTGGCGCAAATGCCAGCAAAGTGGGGAAATGCAAAGCGAATCAGTAGAGCTGCCCGCTTCGCATAAATTTTTACAGTTCATCGCCATCCCGGATAAACATGCCGGGGGTTCGATCCTGTTGGTGCAGGATTTGACGCGCACGCGCCGCCTGGAAACAGTAAGACGAGACTTTATCTCGAATGTTTCGCATGAATTTCGCACGCCACTGGCATCACTTAAAGCTCTGACCGAAACCCTGCAGGAAGGCGCTCTGGATGACCCACCGGCTGCGCGGCGCTTTCTGAGTCGCATCCATACCGAAGTTGATGCGCTGACCCAGATGTCTGCAGAGCTGCTGGAACTTTCGCGAATAGAATCCGGACAGGTGCCGCTCGAACTAAAGCCCCTTTCGCCTTATAAATTGCTGCAGTCTGCCGATGAACGTATGAAAACGCAGGCTGAACGGGCAGGGCTAAACCTGACAAGTGATTGCGCGGCTGACCTGCCAGAAATTCTGGCTGACCTGCCGCGGTTGCAACAGGTGCTGGTCAACCTGATCCACAACTCGATTAAATTCACCGCGCCGGGCGGCGATATCTATCTGCAGGCTTCGAATGAAGGGCGTTTTATCCAATTCAGCGTAAGGGATAGCGGATGCGGCATCCCGAGTGATGATCTTACACGCATCTTTGAGCGTTTTTACCGGGTGGATCGCTCGCGCACCGGCGGCGGCACCGGGCTGGGTCTCTCGATCGCCAGCCACCTGGTGGAAGCACACGGCGGACGGATATGGGCCGAAAGCCGGGAAGGGGACGGCAGCAGCTTTTACTTTGTTATTCCGGTTGCATAACGGTTAAATGGACATTTTGCGCCCAATTTCTGGTACTTAGGTCACAGTCTTTTTTACCAGCCTGGTGGTAGATTCAAGATAAGCGATCAATCGCACCAGGAGAAAAATTTAATGGAATCAAAACCGACTTTATGGGTAGAAGTAGATGAACAGGGGCGGCTGGTAATGCCACCAGAAGTGGCAGAACAATTTGGTTTGAACCCGGGCGCTAAAATGCGTGTTGAAGCCAACGGACACGGCTTCAAACTGCACCGCCCGCTGACCCAACTGACAAAAGTCTACATTGAACCGACTGTAGCCTGCAACCTGGACTGCATCACCTGTTTTCGCAACGCATGGGACCAGCCTTTGGGCCGTATGAGCGAGGAGAGCTTCGAGCACATCCTGGCAGGCCTGAAAGCCATGCAGCCCATTCCTCATGTTTACTTTGGCGGGATTGGGGAACCGCTTTTCCACCCACGCACGGTTGACTGGATTCGCCAGATCAAGGCACTCGGCACAAAGGTGGAATTAATCACCAATGGCACGATCCTGAATGAAAAAAAAGCGCGCGAACTGCTGGCAGCCGGATTGGATGTGCTGTGGATCTCGCTGGACGGCGCGACCCCCGAAAGCTACGCAGATGTGCGCCTGGGGGCCGAGCTGGAGCAGGTGGTGGCGAGTGTGCGCCGTTTTGCCGGAATGCGCAAGGGCGGACACTACCCCAAGCCAGAGATTGGCATCGCCTTTGTGGCGATGCAGCGCAACATCAATGAACTGCCGCAGGTCATCAAACTGGGCCGTTCAATGGGCGCCAAGTATTTTTCGGTGAGTAATGTACAACCAGCCACTCCTGAAATGCAGGCCGAGCGGCTCTACAAGCGTACCATGACCAATATTGCCTATTTGCCTTCGGGCACCAACCCTTATTTGAGCCTGCCCAAAATGGATTTTAATGAGGAAACGCGCGATGCATTGTTCGCGGCCTTCAACAGCGGATGCAATGTTAGCTTTGCGGGGAACAACTGGGGCGGCTCGAATGATGTGTGCAACTTTATTGAAAGCGGCAGTATGACGGTGGCCTGGAACGGCGACGCAAGCCCGTGCTGGCCATTGATGCATAACCATACCAGCTATT
Source organism: Anaerolineales bacterium (assembly GCA_038249405.1). Lineage (GTDB taxonomy): Bacteria > Chloroflexota > Anaerolineae > Anaerolineales > Villigracilaceae > UBA5195. Next base: position 294 of record JBBRWF010000066.1, on the reverse strand, counting down.
TACACGGCAAACCGCGGAAGATCAACAAGCATATCATCGGCAATGTTGCCCAGCACAGCATCGAAGAACTTTGGCTGGACCCCTCCTATGTAGCTTACCGTGAAAAAGTACAACGCTTCGCGTTTGCGCCGTGCACCTTTTGCGGGGGCTGCGAGCTTTCGGAAGCCAACGAAGAAGACTGCATGGGAAACGAGGCTCCCGCCTGCGGCGGCTGCCTGTGGGCGCAGGGCGTTATTCAGTGCCCATAAGATCAAAGATGGGATGTTCTTTGCACAAGGCGGCCTGTACGGGGAT
>JBBRWF010000065.1:0-12951 GCA_038249405.1 Anaerolineales bacterium | reverse complement strand
GGCGCGCATGGCGCTCAGGTGGGCGGTGAGCTTGTTGCCGAGCTTCTCGGCGCGGGCGCAGAGGTTTTCTTCGGCGATGACGTCGAGCACCGCCAGTGCGGAGGCCACGGCCAGCGGGTTGGCCGCATAGGTGCCACCCAGGCCGCCGGGCGCCGGTGCGTCCATGATCTCGGCGCGGCCACACACTGCCGACAGCGGCATGCCACCGGCCAGGCTCTTGGCCAGCGTCATCAGGTCGGGCACCACGCCATAGTGCTCCATCGCGAACATCTTGCCGGTGCGGGCAAAGCCGGTCTGGATCTCGTCGGCGATCAGCACGATGCCGTGTTTGTCGCACAAGGCGCGCAGCGCGACCATGAACTCCTTGGGTATGACATAAAAGCCGCCTTCCCCCTGAACCGGCTCGACGATGATGGCCGCGACCTGCTCGGGCTCGATGTCGGCCTTGAACAACTGCGCGATCGCCTTGAGTGCGTCATCGACCGACACACCGTGCAACGCCACAGGCATTGGCACGTGGTACACGCTGGCCGGAAACGGGCCGAAGCCGGCCTTGTACGGCGCAACCTTGCCGGTCAACGCCAGGCCCATCATCGTGCGGCCATGAAAGCCACCACCAAGCGCGATCACGCCGGGGCGTTTGGTTGCATAGCGGGCGATCTTGATGGCGTTCTCGACCGCCTCGGCGCCGGTGGTGAAAAAAGCGGTCTTCTTGGCATGTGTGCCGGGCGTCAGCGCGTTGATTTTCTCGGCCAGCTCCACCGTGCTTTCATACGGGACGACCTGGTAGGCGGTGTGCGTGAACCGCTGCAGTTGCGCCGCGATGGCGGCCACGATTTTCGGATGGCGGTGGCCGGTGTTGAGCACCGCGATGCCAGAGCCGAAATCGATATAGCGACGGCCCTCCACGTCCCACAGTTCGGCGTTCTGCGCGCGCTCGGCATAGATCGGAAAACCGATACCGACGCCGCGTGGCGTGGCGGCAATACGGCGTGCGTCGATCTGGGCATTGCTCTTCTTGCCAGCGGCGGCGATGTGAGCGGATTCGGTCTTGCTGTGGGTGTTCATGGTTTCCTCGCAAACTGGCTGGGCCAGTTCATAAAGCTTGTCGGAAAATCAGTATAGGGTGACATTGGCTCTAATATTGGAACCAATGACGGCCATCTGGTAGAACCAAACCATGACACCTGCCAACCCGAGAAAGCAGCCCAGGGGCTCCGCCCTGCCAGATTTCGTGCTGCGCCAGTTCGACCGGGGTCACCCCGAATTCGATCATCGCCAGCTCTACCTGATTCTGCAGAGCGGCATGCGCGAGTCGGTGTTGCCGGCCGGCACACGTTTGCCGCCATCGCGGACGCTGGCGCAGGCGCTGGGCATCGCCCGCAATACGGTGGTGCACGTCTATGAGCAGTTGGCGCTCGAAGGATATGTGCTGGCGCAGGTGGGCCGCGGTACCTTTGTCGCCGACATGGGCCAGCGGCTGGTGCCGGTGGCAACGCCGGCGCCCGATCCGGTGTCGGCAACACCGCGCAAGAACCTGTCCCGGCGCGGACGGGCGCTGGTCGACGATGCCGGCGCAGCGCGTCTGCAGTGGGGCGCCTTCACGCCCGGTGTGCCCGAGGTGAGGCTGTTTCCGACCCGTATCTGGAGCCGCCTGCAGGCGCAATTGTGGCGCGCGCCAAAGCCGCAGCACCTGAGTTACGCCACCGGTGCCGGCGACCCGGATCTGCGCCGCAGCCTGGCCGAGTACCTGCAGGGTACCCGCGGCGTCGTCTGTAGCGCTGAACAGATCGTCATCACCAGCGGCACCCAGCAATCGCTGCATCTGGTGGCGCAGCTGCTGGCCGATCCGGGCGATACGGTCTGGCTCGAGGACCCGGGCTACTGGGGCGCGCGCAGCGTGTTGCGCGCGTTGGGGCTGCAGGCGGTCGGGGTGTCGATCGACGGCGAAGGCATGGCGCCGTCGCCGCGCCAGCTGAAAAAGCCGCCGCGGATGCTGTTTGTGTCGCCGTCACACCAGTACCCGCTCGGCACGCTGATGAGCCAGGGCCGCCGACGCCAGTTGCTCGACTACGCGGCGGTCCATGGTGCGTGGGTGATCGAGGACGACTACGACAGCGAGTTCCGCTACGGCGCCAGGCCGCTGCCGGCGCTGCAGGGCCTGGACCGGCACGGCCGCGTGCTCTACCTGGGCACGTTCTCCAAGACCCTGTTTCCGGCGCTGCGCCTGGCCTATCTGGTGTTGCCGCAGGACCTGGCCGACCCGTTCGCGCGTGCGCTCAACGAGTTGTACCGCGAAGGGCAATTGCCGCAGCAGGCGGTGCTGGCGCGGTTCATGGCCGAAGGGCACTACACCAGCCATATCCGGCGCATGCGCAGCGTCTACAGCGCGCGCCACGATGCGCTGCTGCACGCGATCGGGCAGCATTTCGGCAACCAGCTGCCGATGATCGGGGGCGATGCCGGGCTGCATCTGGTGCTGGGTCTGCCGCCCCAGGTCGACGATCAGGCGATGGTGGAGCGTATCGCGCGCAGCAGGGTCGTGGCCCGTCCGCTGTCGTTGTACCACGTGCGCCAGCCGGCGCCCGCCAAGGGTCTGCTGCTGGGTTACGGCGCGGTGCACGAAGACGAGATCGCGGCCAACTTCGCCCGACTGGCGCTTGCGGCGCAGCCTTTCCTGTAACGGGCCGGCCTGACCAGACCCTGGCGCGGCGCAAGCGCCGCAGTGCTGGCGGGCGACTTATCGGTCGCGGCGCTGGTTCGGGCGTTGTCGGCTTACCACTGCGTATCCGGAACCTGCACGCGCATGTCTTGCATCACGTCGGTGATGGTGATCTGGCATGACAGGCGGCTGGTGGGCCGGCGTTCGGCGGCCGTGCAGGCAAGCATGGCCAGTTCGATCGGCTGGGGCGGCGGCAGCCGCGCGGCCCAGTCAGGGTCGACATAGACATGGCAGGTGGCGCAACGCGCCTGCCCGCCGCAATCGGCCACGATGCCGGCGATGCCCGCCCCGGTGGCAACCTGCATCAGGCTGACACCGGCCGGTGCCTCCAGGCCTTGTTCGGAGCCGTCGGGCTGGATGAAGGTGATGTCAGGCATTACACGGCGCCCTGCTCGCGCAGGCCGGCAATCTGCTGCGCATCGTAGCCGAGCGCCGCGAGCAAAGCGTCGGTGTGCTGGCCGAGCGAAGGGACGGCGTCCATGCGGGGCCTGCCCTTGGTCCAGGACCCGGGCGGCAGCAGGGCCGGTACCGTGCCGACCGGGGTGTCCACCGAGGTCCAGCGCTGGCGTGCCTGCAACTGCGGATGGGCCCAGACCTCGGCCATGGTGTTGACCTGCGCGTTGGCGATCTGCGCTTTCTCGAGCCGCTGCACGACCTCGGCGGCAGTGAGCGGGGAGAAGGCCTGCACGATCAGTTCCAGCAGTGCCGCGCGTGCCGCCGAGCGCCTGGCATTGCTCGAGAAGCGTTCGTCCGTGGCAAGCGCGGGTTGCAACAGTACGTGCGCACAGAAGGCCTTCCACTCGCGTTCGTTCTGCAGGCCAAGCATCACGGTCTTGCCGTCGCCGGCCGGAAACGGGCCGTACGGATAAATCGTCGCATGGCTGGCACCGGTGCGTTCGGGGGGTGCTGCGCCGTCAATGGCGTAGTACAGCGGATAACCCATCCACTCGGTCAAAGCCTCCAGCATCGAGATGTCGATATGCTGGCCTTCCCCGGTCTGCTGGCGGTGCATCAGCGCCGCCAGGATATTGCTATAGGCATACATGCCCGCCGCGATATCTGCGATCGACATGCCGGCCTTGGACGGTGTGTCCTCGGTACCAGTGAGCGATACAAAACCCGCTTCACTCTGGATCAGCAGGTCGTAGGCCTTCTTGTCACGGTACGGGCCGTCATCGCCGTAACCGGAGATGTCGCAGACGATGATGCCCGGCTTGAGGCTGGACAGCGCCTGGTACGACAGGCCCAGGCGCGCCGCGGCGCCGGGCGCGAGGTTCTGCACCACCACGTCGGCCTGCTCCACGATCAGGCGCATCAGGATCTTCTGCGATTCTTCGTTTTTCACGTCCAGCGTCAGGCTCTCCTTGCTGCGGTTGGTCCAGACGAAATGCGATGCCAGGCCGCGCACCCGTTCGTCATAGGCGCGCGCGAAGTCGCCCACGCCGGGGCGTTCGATCTTGATCACGCGTGCACCGAGATCGGCCAGCTGGCGGGTCGCGAACGGCGCGGCGATCGCGTGCTCCAGCGTGACCACGGTAATACCTTCAAGGGGTCTCATGGGTTTGTTCCTCTGCGGATGACGGCACTTGGTCCCATTGTCAGCGAGCTTGCATGGTCCTTGCCCGCCTGCCCGCCGGCGTGGCAGGTCCGATGCTGCGTGCTGTCCCGGCGCAGCGGTGGCTGGTGTAATTTACATTGTGTTTAGAATGTAAATGAGGTTTGCTGCAGCGCAGAGTGCGCAAGCGCCAAGCCTGCACCGTCGGGCCTTGCCGGCCCGCAATCGCCCAGACACCAGGAGACAAGCCGTGGTTACCCGACCCCGTCGTTCTGTTGCGCCCACCCGTCCGGTGCAGCGGCGCAGCCACGCCGAGCGCAGCCATGCCACGCAGCAGCAACTGATCGATGCGACGATCAAGCTCATTGCGGAGCGTGGCCTGGACAACGCGTCGACCTTCGAGATTGCCAGGGCGGCCGGCGTGACCCAGGGTGCGCTGCAACACCACTTCGCAAACAAGAAGGCGCTGATCCTGCGCGCCACGACCCAGCTGGTGCACGCGGACGACCACAACGGCCAGATCGCGTTCTGGCCCGATCCGCAACTGCCGCTGCGCCAGCGTGCCGAGGACGCGATCACGACCGCCTGGACACTCACCTATGGACGGCCCGACTACGTGACGATGTGGAGCATCTTCATGGCCTGCCGCACCGATGCCGAGCTGCTGCACCACATGGCCATCGAGCGCGAGGCCTTGCGGGTGCGGCTGGCGCGCGGTTTTCTGCAGGCGTTTCCCGAACTGGCCGGCAGCGCGGGCCAGGAAAGTTTTGCCAACCTGGTGTTCTCGGCGCTGCGCGGCATGGGGGTTCAGGAGATGTTTCAGCCACCGGCGCAGCTGTGCGCCGGGCAACGCGCGGTGCTGGTCGAACTGCTGGTGCATCGCTGCGAGCAGGCGCGTGCGGCGATCGCGGTAAAACCGCGCAGGCGTCGCGCCTGAGGCGACCGGCAGCAACAACGGATTACGACAGAAAAGGACAAGGCCCATGCGATTTTTTTCCTACCGCGACCGCCCGGTCCATCTCGGCCCTTATCCGCTGGAGCGGCTGACCCGCAGCGATGCCGTGCCTGGTATCGCGTCCATTGCGCCGATGCAGGCGCTGTCGTTCGACGACCCCGATCCGGAATCGCTCAAGCATGCGATGGCGCGTTATATCGGCATGTTTGACCTGGTGCGTGACGGCTCGGTCAATCCGCTGCCCGGCGAGGTCAGCGACGACCCGCTGCAACGGGCCGAACACCTCAAGGCCGCCGGCTACTACTTCGACGCCACGATGATGGCCGTTGGCCGGCTGCCGCCATCGGCCCTGCTGGCCACGCCGATCCGCAACCCGATGGTGGCGACCATCGGCGCGGAGCTCGCGCAAAGCCAGCCCAAGAGTTTCGCCGCCGGCATGGACATGATCCTGGCCGATGTGATGGACTCGGCGCGCACCGTGCACGGGCCGATCGGCCACCATACCGACGTAATCCTGATCCTGGTCGAATACCCGCGCGACCCGCAACCGGGCGAGCCGGGTTGCGACTGGATCATTGGCACCCAGGCCCAGCGTGCGGCGGTGTTGTCGGCACAGACTGCCGTGTTGTTGTCCACCTATCTGCGCATGCTCGGCCATGCAGCCCGTGCCCACAGCGCGACCTGCAGCGACCTGGACCTGGGCCGGTTGGCCGTGGCCTGCGGTCTGGCGCATCCGGACGGCTCCAATCCCTATGTCGGCAAGCGGTATGGCCTGGCCGCGGTCAGCACCACGTTTGCGATGGCGCCGGACCAGCCCCTGGCGCCACCACAGGCGCAGCAGCGCTGGAAGTCGCACGGCCCGGCCTGGTGGCTGGGCAAGGGCACGCTCAAGAGTGCGCTCAACCGCGAGGGCTTCAAGGACCGGGAGTTCCGCAAGGGTGCTTATCCGTTCGAGGATCTCAAGCGGGTCGACGTGCCGACCACCTTCATCGACCATGAACGGGTGCCGCGTTTCCCCAAACGCGCCGACTTCTTTGCACGCTCGCTGTTCGGCGACCTGGGCAAGACCGTGCAGGATGCGGCCAAGGGCGGCAACTATGTGCTCAAGAGCCCGATCGGTGCCTGCGCGCGGCGCGCGTTGGGCGCCTTGCTGCTGCTGCAGTTCGGCGAGGCACGCGGACCGGTGGCGGCCAGCACGGCAGACCCGAAACGTAATGCCGACAACCTCAAGGCCGCGTCGTATTACATGGGGGTGGATGCGGTCGGCCTGTGCAAGGTGCCCGAATGGGCGTATTACTCGCACGACGCCGGTGGCAATGTGATGCCGGCCTACCACCAGAATGGCGTCAACCTGCTGCTCGACCAGGGCCACGAGACCATGGAAGGCGCCAGCGGCGACGACTGGATTGCAGTGGCGCAAAGCATGCGCGCCTACCTGCGTTTCTCGATGCTCGGGGGCATCATCGGCGAGCAGATCCGCCGTCTGGGATATTCGGCGCGGGTGCATTCGGTGCTCGATGGCGACGTTCTTCAACCGCCGCTGCTGCTGCTGTCCGGCCTGGGCGAGGTCAGCCGCATCGGCGAGGTGATCCTCAACCCGTATCTGGGGCCGCGCCTCAAGAGCGGCACGGTCACCACCGACCTGCCGATGGCCTACGACAAGCCGATCGACTTCGGCCTGCAGACTTTCTGCCAGAACTGCAACAAGTGCGCGCGCGAGTGTCCGTCGGGCGCGATCAGCGCCGGCCCCAAGCTGATGTACAACGGCTACGAGATCTGGAAGAGCGACGCCGAAAAATGCGCGCGTTACCGCATCACCAATGCAGCCGGCGGCATGTGCGGGCGCTGCATGAAAACCTGCCCGTGGAACCTGGAAGGGCTGTTCGCCGAAAGCGGCTTTCGCTGGCTGGCGATGAACCTGCCGCAAAGTGCCCGCATGCTGGCCGAACTCGATGACCGGCTGGACAACGGATCGATCAACCCGGTCAAGAAGTGGTGGTGGGACCTCGAACTCGACCGCATGAGCGGGCGTTATGTGCAGGCGACCCAGGTCAACCAGCGCGGTTTGCAGAAGGATCTGAAACTGCAATACGAGGAGCAGAGCCTGGCGGTCTATCCGGCTGACAGGATGCCGCCACCGTATCCGGTGACCTTTGTCGCTAACCGGGAAGAGGGCATCGAGCGTTACCGCAACATGTTGACCCCGGCGCAGCACAAGGCGCGTATCGCGGCAGGTGACACCGAAAACCTGGTGCCGCAATTCACACTGCCCGAGGGCGAGCCACCGGTGTTTCCGGTCGTGTTGCAGCGGCGCCAGGAGATGGCAGAGGGCGTGGCCAAATACGAGTTTGCCACCGTTGACGGGTCGCCGTTGCCGCCGTTCGATGCCGGTGCCCATATCGACATCGTCATCGCGCCCGAATACCAGCGCCAGTACAGCCTGGCCGGCGACCCTGCCGATCGCAGCAAGTATGTGCTGGGTGTATTGCGCGAGCCGATGGAGAGCGGCGGGCGAGGCGGATCCTTGCTGATGCACCGCGCGTTCCGCGAGGGACGCAAGGTGTTCATCACCAAACCGACGAACCATTTCCCGCTTTACGAGGATGCGTCTGTGAGCCTGTTGTTCGCCGGTGGCATCGGTGTGACGCCGATGATCGCGATGGCGCATCGCCTGCATGCGCTGGGAAAACCGTTTGTGTTGCATTACAGCGCGGCCAGCCGGCGCAGCGCCGGGTTTCTGGACGACCTGGCGCAGATGCCCTGGCAAGCCAAAGTGTTCTACCACTTCAAGGACGAAGGCCAGCGTGCCGATCTGCCGGCGCTGCTGCCCGATTACCCGGCCGCTGGCCATGTCTATACCTGCGGCGCGCCGCGCTACATGGATGGTGTATTTGAAGCCGCCATGGCGAAGGGCTGGCCGCAAGAGGCGCTGCACCGCGAATATTTCAACGTGCCCGAAGCCGATGCCTGGGTCAACCATGCGTTCACGCTGCGCCTGGCCCAAACCGGCCGCACGTTCGAGGTTCCGGCGGATCGCAGCGCCACCGATGTGTTGGCGCAGGCAGGCATCAAGATCGACACCAAATGCAGCGACGGCCTGTGCGGCGTCTGTGCAACGCCGTATGACGCCAGCGCCTCGGACGAATTGGAGCACCGCGACTTCGTGCTCGGGCGCAAGGAGCGCGAACACAAGGTCATCCTGTGCTGTTCACGGCCCAAGGAGGCCGGCGGGCAACTCGTGGTGAATATTTAGGCTTGCGCGTTGGGCCTTTCAGATGGCCGACCCTGCCCGGCGCGGACCTGCCTGCGCATAATGGGGCCAGGCAGCAACCGGAGCGTTGCCGCAGCCGGCATTGAAAATGCACCGGGCTGCCCCAAGTTTTCCGGCACCCCTCGGGGGGCCTGGCGCAGCCAGGGGGGCAATATCCTAAAGGAGCACATCGTGAGCATCAGCGAAGAACTGGAAAAACTGGGTGAACTGCATCAGCGCGGTGTGTTGACCGACGAGGAGTTCGCACGTGCCAAGTCGCGGCTGATCGGAGCGCAGGGCGGCTCGGCTTCGTCCTCATTTTCGTCGTCGGCAGCGCAATCGAATCTGCCGTTTGTCGCCGGTTTCAATGCCTTGCGGCGCAGCGCCAGTGATCGCTGGATCGGTGGCGTCTGCGGCGGCATTGCGCCGGTGCTGGGGCTGGAGTCCTGGGTCTGCCGTCTGCTGATCGCGGTGCTGACCCTGTTCGGCGGATTTGGTGCGATCGTCTACCTGTTGTTGTGGATCTTCGTGCCGCAGGAGTGAGCGGCTGGCCGACCGACCGCAATTGCTTTCAGATTTCTTGACCTCGCTCAAGATCGCCGGGCCGGCCCGGGGCGATGCTTTGGTACCAGTCCCACCCAAACGAAAGTAGTCGCCATGTACAAGCACATCCTCGTCCCGGTAGACGGCAGTCCCACCTCGAACGCAGGCCTGGACGAGGCCATCAAGCTGGCCAGGCAGTTCGGCGCGCAGCTGCGCCTGCTGCACGTGGTCGACCAGATGCCGCTGGCGGTGTCGGCCGAGGGTTTTGGTGTCATGGCGATCGATGTGCTGAGCTTGCTCAGGGAGGCCGGTGAGCAGGTGCTTGCCGATGCCAAGGCACGCGTGACGGCCGCCGGCGTGCCGGTCGACACGGTGCTGGTCGACAGCCCGAACAGCCGCCTGAGTGACCATGTCACGGCGGTGGCGCATGAATGGCCCGCTGAGCTGATCGTGATCGGCACCCATGGCCGGCGCGGCATCGGCCTCCAACTTGTGCCCCTGTGACCCGGCAACCACACCCAAACGATTGAGCGCCAGGATGCGGGTGGCAACATCACCCACCTTTTCTGCCACTTGCAGGGAGCGGATACAATGGACGCGAGCAGTATCCAGGTCGCCCAACCGCCACTCAGCCGAGCCAAGCGCAACCAGGGCACGTGCCAGGGTTGCCGGAACATTTTCTTTTTCAACCAGATACAGAGCGCCGCTAAAATAGGAGCGCGCATCCTGATAATTCCCAACCAATAAAGCAACGTGACCCAGTTGAACAAGTGCTTCAGCAACAAGCACATCGTTTTGCAGTTCGGTGGCCTTTGCCGCAGCGATTTCGGCATGCTTCTGAGAAAGAGGGTATTCCCCAAGTTGCTGATATGTTTCCGAAAGACCAAGTTCAAGTTCAATCAGGTCGCTGCCATAGTTCTTTAATTGCTGAACCAATTCGAGCGCATGCTCAAAAAAGGAACGTGCTTCAGCCAGCGCGCTTAATTGCAAGGCGCGCCTGGCCGCTTCTGAAAGTACCGCGGCAGCCTGGGCGTGCCTGGCACCTTTTTCGTAATGATCTGATATCTGGGCAAGGTATTCCGCGCGCCGCTCGCCGCTCACAGAATCCAACCAGGAGGCCGCAATACCGTGATAGATGGAACGATTGCGCTTGAGCAGCGTATCGTAGGTTACATCATGTAACAGGCTGTGCTTAAAAGTATACTCACGAGTTGCAGTAAAGGCTGGCGGGCGGCGCTCAAAAATAAGCTCTTTGCGCTTAAGGCTGCCGATCGCCTCAATAACCGCTTGCGGGTTTAGCTCTTCGCTGAGCGCTACAAGCGCTTGATCCCAAAAAATACGTCCCACAACTGAAGCGCGCTGCAAGACGGTACGCTCAACAACAGATAAACTATCCAACCGGGATTGTAAAACCTCGGTTAGTGTGGGAGGGATACGAACCGTTGCCAGGCGGGATGAATCAACGCTCCAGAATTCCTCACCCAGGCGGATGACTTTGGCATCGATCAACATTTTGATCAATTCTTCGAGGTAGAAAGGATTACCTTCTGCGCCACCGACCACCAGTTCCCGAACAGCGGTTGGCAGTTCTGAAACTTTGCGCAAAATATCATCCACCAGATGCCGGGAGTCATCCTTGGTCAGCGAATTCAAATTAAGACGGGTATGCTGAATAAAATTTTGACCCCAACGTGGATAGTGCTCATAAAGTATGGAACGGGCAACCGTGAGAGCCATAAAGGGGGTTTCAGGGGCAAGCTCTTCAAAGATAAAGCTGAGCGCATCCAAAGAACCGCTGTCTGCCCATTGAAGGTCATCAATCATCATCAAAATTGGGCATTGGGCGGCTACCGCGCGAAAAAACTGTAACATGTAGAAGATGGCCTGCTGTTTTAGCTGGCGAGGATCCTGCAAAAGCCCACGTAAATAAGAGCTGGAAGCAAAATTCAAGCCGATCAGGTGACCCACGATATGTGCTTTTTCAACCGCATCTTCATCATCAGGAAGAAATTGTTGAAAACCAGCTTCCATTTTTTGATGAGCCCGCGCCAGGGGATCACTTTCCTTGATCTCGAAACGAAATGTAAAAATGTCACGCAATAACGCATAAGGGGCGTTCTGCATGGAAAGACTGGCGCGTCCCTTGAACCACCACCAATTGATACTTTGCAGTTCAGCCCAACTGTTAAATTCATAAAGCAGGCGGCTTTTGCCAATGCCTGCATCCCCCAAAACCGTAACGATATGCAGGTGCCCTTCCAACAGAGCTTCGTTGAAAATGCCCTGCAAACGCGCCATTTCAATTTCACGGCCAACCATTCGTGTTTCAACCCCTTCAACCCCGCGTGTGTATAGTCGAAAAGCGCGCGGTTTGGCCTGCAAAACGAGATAAGCCTGAACAGGCTCTGATTTTCCCTTAACATCCAGGGGCTGTTGGGGTTCAACATCAAAAACACCGCGCACATGGCGGTAGGAATCGTGTGAGATGAGCACTCCACCAGGCGCGCAGGCTTGCTCCAGACGCGCAGCCAGGTTGACCGTATCTCCCATGGCGGTAACTTCACCGCGGGTGCCAATGGCGCCCAACAAGACCGGACCGGTATTTAACCCGATGCGCATTTTTAATGTGGGGACAAATTGCAAGGTAGGGCGAAAAGAGTTTAACTCCTGCTGCATCGCCAGAGCTGCCAGAATAGCACGTTCCGGGTCATCTTCGCGCGCTTCATCTGCACCCCAGATAGCCATCACACCATCGCCCATGTGCTTGTCAATTTTTCCGCCATGAGAAATGATTACCCCATCGAGTGTTTCCCACACCGCATTCATAGTATCACGCACATCTTCAGCATCGAGACGTTCAGACATCGCGGTAAACCCACTCACATCTGCGAATAAAATGGAAACAATCCGGCGCTGCTGATGTTCTTCAGAATTAATGGCTGAACCGCGAGAGGCGGAAGACTGCAAAGAAATCAGCTTTTCTCGCAGGGGAGCGATGGCAACTTCAACAATTTCATCACCCAGGATGGTGCGTTGGGCCTCAAGTGCAGAAATCGCCTGTTTCAGTTTCTCAGCATCATTCATGGAATCAATTGTAATGATTTTTTGGGGAAACAGAATGGCAAACAGATTGCGTTTTTTGAAGATCAGGTAGTTGTGTTACGGATGGAATTGTAGATACAACCTGTCAACGCTGAATAAACAATATAACCATATATACAATCGAAATCAACAACCCTAAAATACTGACACCAATACCTACCATTGCCATTGTGCGGTTTTCGGAGCGAAGACCAAACATCCCCAGACCTATGCCCAGCAGGCTGCTGGCACTGCCGCACAGCGGGATTAGTGCAGCGCAAAGACTGATAATGCCCAACCCAATTGAAAACAAAGCCATGAACTTATTGGTACGTTCTTCAGGGTCAAGTTCTGTGTAATCACCACCTTGCATAAGAAACTCCTCTTAATAATCCTGATGTGATACAAGTTGCAAAGGTCGCATTACTATAAAAAATAAGTATAACCCCGTCAATGTCCTAAAAGCAGGTTAAAATCCAACCAATGGAAATTTCTGCTCATCTTCAAGGCATTCTGGATACCCTGCCAACCAAACCCGGCTGCTATATTATGAAAAATGCCGCCGGGGTGATCATTTACGTTGGCAAGGCCATCAACCTCAAGAATCGGGTGCGCTCATATTTCCACGCGGAAACCGGCCATGATGGGAAAACGCGCCGACTGGTGCGAGATATAACTCACCTGGAATGGATACTCGTTGGTTCCGAGTTGGAAGCCTTAATTCTGGAAATGAACCTGATCAAGCGTCACCGCCCCAAGTACAACATCCGCCTGAAGGATGATAAACGCTACCCGTATATCAAAGTCCATTGGAACGAGCCCTACCCAAGGGTGACGGTGACCCG
>JBBRWF010000064.1:0-13058 GCA_038249405.1 Anaerolineales bacterium | reverse complement strand
GCACCTTTCGCGTGCTGGAGACCTTCAACGTGGTGGCCTTCCTGTACCTGGCCATGACTTTACTACTCTCCAGCGCAGTGCGCTGGCTTGAAGAAAGGCTCAAAATCGCAGAATAAGGACTATAACAGCCCCCAAAATTTGGGGGCTGTAGTTATTTATGACTTTTAAATACAGAACGGGAAAAAACCAAGATGATCGTTATCTCAGATATGATGGGCACATTGACCACCGGTTCGCCAGTGCTGGGGTTGGTAGACTGGGTCCGGAAAAACCAGAGCAGTTTCCGCGCCAACCTGTTCATGGCAGGCATGGCACCGGGCTACTTGCTGGCAAAATGCGGCCTGATTGACTGGCAAAAGTGGGGACAGAACTTGATGGTGGACAGCCTGGGATTGGTACACGGCGCCACCCCGGAAGTCTTCGCTCAAGCTGCAAATTGGAGCGTGGAATATGACCTTTGGCCCAAACGCCGCGAGGATGTGATCGACCGCCTGCGCGCGCACAACGCCGCCGGGGCGCAAGTCTACATCGCCAGCAGCGTGGTTGAACCAGTTGCAGAGGCCTTCGCCCGGCGGATCGGCATAAAATACATCGGTACGCCCGTAAGATTTGAAGCGGGAAAAGTGCTTCTGGACGGCGAACTTGTGGCCTCTGAGAGGAAGATCGAAGAGGTACTCAGCAGGCTTGGGGTGCAGCGCGTAGACGTGGCCTACGGAGACACTATCATGGATGTACCCCTGCTAGAACACGCCAACCGCCCTGTGGCGGTCTTCCCGGATGCGAATCTGCGCAAGGTCGCGCGCGAACGCGGCTGGGAGATCATCGGCGACAGCTTAAGTTATCCATAAACCACATAATTTAACGTGAATAATGGATAACGATAACTTGCTATGCTGAGCGCCGTTTTTTAGCCTCTCCTGGCGGGCCATCTACGGATCCATTATTGACGTTATGTTAAGATACATACAATGAGTCAAAAGCTATACCAGGGCGGTTTTCCTCGTTTCAAAACAACTTGGATCTTTCTTCTATACCGGCTGTCCAAATGATAATAGGTCAGGCGAATGCTGATGCCCCCTAGATTATGCTGCCGGGCATACATATAGGCATAACACTGCGCCTGTGCCCAATGCAATAGGTTGTGCTCCTTGATCACCAGATCCAGGCTTAGCATAGTTGTTTTGATCTCTTCAATGATCACTGGCTCGTTACTGGCATATAAGCCATCGATCCGGCCGCGCACTTCCGCGGGCAGGTCTGCGTCTTCAGCCCGGTAGGCGATCTCCACTTCAGTTTCATAGCCTTCGGCGCGCGAGCGCTGTAATTGCTTGTGGCATTGTGTGTCGAGCTGGGCGCGATCGCGCCTTTGAAACCCACCTGGGCTCAAATCACCTGCCTGTAATACAAATTCCACCAGGCGTCGGACAGAAACCGCATGAGGTTGGCTTATTGCAGTCTGAGGAGCATGATCGGTGTGCATTTTCGCGGGTGATTCTAGCATGGGTTTGGGCATCCCCTATCTAACAAATGTCGCCACCAGTTCAATCGAAGCGCATAGATACAACCTGCCCAACCACCACACACGCGCCCGCCGCGATGGGCAGCTCGGCGGGATCAAATGGATCAATGCCTTGGTTTTTTGCAGGATTCGCATGCGTCTCCGGGGTGCTTCAGGGTGCGGAGCCTGGAAAAACTACAAGCTTGCAAGCTTTTTTATGTTTAATTAACCCAACCTTCGTATTGATTTTACGATGATTTACGTCTATAGCTCTTAAACTATACGCTAAAGGTTCAGCTTCTATAATTTTACCAACCTGGGGGTAATTACTGTTTCTGATGGAGCATATTACAAAAAATTTAAGGAGATAATTAATTATGTCAAAAACTTACAAAAACACACTTCTTGCTAAATTTTATGGATTGTTTGCTCTCCTGGCTATTTTAGGAATTGGTATTGTGTTAGGAGAAAACTCAATAATCCCCATATCTGTTGTTACCATCTTCGGAGTGTTGGTAGCTATTGTATCTTTGAGCGCTGCCGTCTACCTGACAATAGATCTGGTAATTCCACTACAACACACAATCAAAAAACTTGAATATCTATCATCGAGTGATAAGTTTGCCATTCTTGAGTCTGAAGATGGATTGTCAAAACGAACAGATGAGATTGGCGCCTTGATATCGCTGCTTGAAAATGTGGCCTCCAATGCCCGCGAAAAGATGCATTGGTATGAAAACATTTTAGATACCATTCCCTTCCCCCTTTCCGTCACCGATATGAATATGAACTGGACCTTGATTAACCGTCCGGTTGAACAGTTTCTCAAAATCAAACGTGAGAATATCATCGGCCACCAGTGCAGCGAATGGAACGCCAATATCTGTAAAACCGAAAACTGTGGTGTTGCCCGGTTGCGCAAAAACTTTCTGCAAACCTTTTTTGACCAGCAGGGCGGCAACTTCCAGGTAGACACGGCTTACCTGACCAATACCCGTGGCGAAAAAATTGGGCATGTCGAAGTGGTACAGGATATTACCAGGTTGGTATCGTCCAATCAGTATCAGGATAAAGCCATTAATCAAATTGCAGGATACCTGACCCAAATGGCCCAGGGGAACCTGGCTTTCCAAATTGCGGCCCTGCCCGAAGCCACCGATGCTCAAAAGGAAGCCAAACAGGGTTTTCAGAAAATAATCGATGATTTGAGCAAAGCACGCCTCATGTTAAATGATACCCTGCATCTGGTGGTGAAAAATATTGAAAGCGTAAATAAGGCCGCCAGCCAGCAGGAATCAGCAGCAGGCCAGGCGGGATCGGCTACTTCCCAAATTGCCGCAACCATGCAGCAGGTCGCCAAAGGCACTACTCAACAGGTAAATGCTATTTCCAGCACCAGTGTGACCATCCAAACCATGACGCAACAAGTCGCATCAGTTTCACAAGGCGCCAAAGACCAATCTACTGCCATCCAGCGTGCCCTGTTTGTCACTGAAAAAATTTCCGCCAAAGATGGCCTGACCGCCCGGGTAGGCGCCTCAGCTCAGAGCGTTAAAGAGATGGGAAAACGGTCTGAACAAATTGGCGCAATTGTTGAAACCATCCAGGACATCTCATCTCAGACCAACCTGCTCGCTCTCAATGCGGCCATCGAAGCTGCACGTGCCGGGGAACACGGAAAAGGTTTTGCTGTGGTTGCTGATGAAGTTCGAAAACTGGCCGAACGGTCCAGCATTGCCACCAAAGAAATTGCCGGACTGATTGCCGGTATCCAATCTTCAGTCAGTGGAGCGGTTGGGTTGACTGCTGCCGTTGCAAGCGACCTGGAAAAAACATCGGGAGAGCTGGCGGAAACTATTGACAGCGTTTCCAAAGTAATTGAAACCAATCTTTCAGCCTCCGAAACACTCACCATTAGCGCCCGCCAGGTGATGGAGGCGGTTGAAAACATTGCCTCTGTCAGTGAAGAAAATAGCGCAGCAGTTGAAGAAGTGAGCGCATCCACCGAAGAAATGAGTGCTCAGGTGACTGAGGTCAGCCAGTCAGCCCAATCTCTCGCAGAAATGGCGCAGGGTTTACAGGCAGCAGTATCCCAGTTCAAACTCTAGACAGAAACAAGAATCATTTTTGGCGGGTGCGGCAGTACTTACTGGTAAAGGATATCTGCCGCACCCATTCTGTAAAAGTTTTTTTATTTATTGAGATTAAAAATAAATATAAAGGCATAACTGTAGGTTCGCTTTCTCCGGCACGCTACTTTTGGGTGCTTAACCTTTATTCACGTTAATTTAAAAAAAAGAGGTTGTCTAAAATGATAGCCTCTTTTCTTTATAAGTTCGAGAGGTTTTTCTTTAAATTCCTCTCCCAGCCGAACGTTTTATACCCCAGTCCTCCAGCGTGACCGGCACCTGAAGTATCTCGTCTTCCGGACGGCGAACCAGCCCCATTGCCTCATTCGGGCAGTTCAGCACACACACTCCGCAGCCCACACAGCGCACAGAATCAACCTGCACCACAAAATCCATCGTCAGCGCATCAAACTGGCAGGTAGACACGCACGCCCCACAGGCATTGCACAAAAGCTCATCCACCTGGTTGACAAACGCCGAGCGCGCCACCACGTTGGCGATACCCAGGTTCGCCATTCCGCGCAGGATGCCGCACGAACAGGTACAGCAGTTGCAGATGTAATGCAGCCCTTGCTGGTTGTTGCTCACCGAATGCACCAGTCCGGCATCGGCAGCGCGTTTCAACGTGGCCAGCGCCTCGTCATGCGTTTGCGCACGGATGGTGGTGTTGCGGTCAAACGCGCCGGGGCGCTGTTCCAGCACCATGCACACATCCACCGGGTGCTGGCAGCCCTCTCCGATCAAAGCCTTCTGTTTGCGGCAAATGCAATCGACCACGCCCCACGATTGGGCGCTATCCACCAGGTCAGATGCACTTTCAAAGGGGTGCACCTCCATGCTGTTGCGCACGCTCTCTCCAATCGGGATCACGCGGTGCACCTGCGGCTGAACCTTGAGCATATTGCCGAAGGCCTGCTTGAAATAGGTTTCAAATAACTGCGCCAGCTCAGCATCGATGCTGCCCACCTGGTATTCATAAATCCCCACCACAAACGGCAGCAGACGGTAACCCAGCCCGGCTTCGCCGCGCCCCGCCTCGATCAGCCCGCGCCGCGACATGCCCTTGAGCGTCTGGCGCAGCTCGCCGGAGTCATCCCTAACCCGCGCTGCCACCTGTTCCGCGCTCTCAAACTGCGTGGTCAGCTGGGCCGCAAGTTCGGCTTCTTCGGGCGAATACAGCTTTTCCAGCAGACGCAGTTCGCTGCCGTCCGCCGCCGCCGGGTAACCGTTGGGCAGCGCATCGAGTCTTTCGGCCAGTAGCTTATAAGGACTAATTATCATGAATGGGCATCCTTTGCGATCAGAATAATAACAGTATAGCAAAAAGGGACTGTTTTGATAGTGTCAGATGTCTTAATTTTTGGGAATTTAAAGCCAACAAAAAAGACGACCTGAGGGCAGTCGTCTTTTTTGGGGTGAGGTATCTCACCAATATTCGTACTTTGTTACTGGTTAGTGCGCTGAGAGGGACTTGAACCCTCACGCCTTGCGGCACATGGCCCTCAACCATGCCTGTCTGCCAATTCCAGCACCAGCGCGCAGGGACGTATTATAATCAGCTTCTTTAGCCTGTCAAGCATTCCACCCAACCATTAAAGTCAGGAGCAGCATGCAGCTCAAGACCAAACCCATTGTGCTCTCATTGATCGTTATATTTGGCTTGACGATAGCAGTTTTTCTGCTCACATCCTACTTTCGCTATACATCGACTTTCGCGGTGGCAGCTTACATCAAGAGCCGTCCGGCGCAAGTAGCCATCGTCTGTGCCGACCCCGCCAACCTCCAGAATGGCTATTTCCACAATGCAGATCAAGCCTTTCCCCTGGCAGGCGTTTTCAAACTTATTCATCTCGCCGCATATTCTGATGAGGTAGCCGCCGGGCGGCTGGATCCAAACGAGCGTGTTCAGCTTTCGGAACTGGAGAAATATTATCTACCCGGTACAGACGGTGGAGCGCACCCTGAATTCATTAAAACCCTGGGTGAAAACCGCGACTCACTGACGCTGGATGAGATCGCCGCCGGCATGACCAGCTACGGCTCAAATGCCGCGCAAGACTATCTTGCCTCACGGCTGGCGAATGTCGATTACACTGCCCTGTATCAACACCTGGGTTTGCTAAACACCAGTCTGCCCGGAAGTTTCCTGGGGCTTTACCTTTTCATCAAAAATCATGAAACCGGCATGTGGGCCGAAGAGGATTTGACCGATCGGGAAGTCAGAACCGAGCAAAACCGGTTGTCCAATCTATTCGTGAATGACCCCGCCTGGCGCCAGGCAGAAGTGAATTTCATCAGCAAGCCAACCAATGCCGCACCCATTAACGTTCAGGAGCAGGTTATTAACCAATACGGCATGCTTGGCAGCGCCAATGATATGTCTCACATCCTGCAGGCGGCTTATGGGTATAATGATGTGCTGGCTCCCGCTTCCCAGGCGATTATGCAAAAGCACCTTGAATGGATCAAGCAGCTCAACCCTGAAGCGGCCAAACCTTTTAATATCCTGGCAAGCACCAGCGGCGCCTGGCCGGGTGTTCTCACCTCCGCCTGGTACGCCCGGCCGCCCAATGCACGACCCACAACCCTGGTGGTGCTGTATCGCAACATGCCAGATGACTTTTGGAACACCTGGATCACCACATTCAGCCACCAACAATTCGAGACTCAAGTGCTGCTCACCGCAGATTGTTCTTTACTTTCCCAATAAATTTTCCATCAACAACAGGAGGCATTATGATCAGAATTGTATTGGACGCGATGGGCAGCGATGATTACCCAACTCCAGACGTGGTTGGCGCAGTCATGGCAGCCCGAGAATATGGGGTTGAAATCATCCTGGTGGGCGATGAGAACAAAATCAAGCCTGTCCTGGCTGCCCAAAACCCAGGTAACCTGCCAATTCGCATTGTTCATGCGCCAGAAATGCTGACGATGGAAGACAAAGGTGAGGCGTTAGCTTTCAAAGCACGCCACAAGGACTCGAAAAATTCGATGGCGGTTGGGCTGGATCTGCTAAAAAAAGGCGAAGCTGATGCCTTTGTCACCGCAGGCAATACCGGAGCAGCCTGGCTGACCGCCCTGTTCCGGCTGGGCCGAATCCGCGGTGTGGATAAGCCCGCCCTCGCACCAGTTTTCCCCACTGCAAAAGGATCATGCGTGGTACTGGATATTGGCGCAAATCCAGATTGCGAGCCTCAGAACCTGCTGCAGTTCGCCATCATGGGCAGCATCTACGCCGAAAAGGTACGCGGCATCAAAAACCCGTCGATTGGCCTGCTCTCCAATGGCGAGGAAGAAGGCAAAGGCAATCATCTTGTCAAAGAGACCACACCCTTGCTCAAAGCCTCCGGACTGAATTTCTACGGCAACGTGGAAGGCAAAGAAGTCATCGGCGGCATGGTGGATGTGGCTGTGACCGATGGCTTTACCGGGAACGTGATGTTGAAATCATCTGAAGCCGTTGCCAAGTTGATCGTGGACAAGATCAAGGAGGCCATTAAAAGCGGCGGCCCGCTGGCCATGCTGGGAGGGCTGCTGGTCAAACCAGCGCTGAGCCAGATCAAAAAATTACTGGACCCCAGCGAAGAAGGCGCGGCCCCCTTGCTTGGCGTGAACGGGTTGGTTTTTATCGGCCACGGCCGTTCGGATGAGATCGCCATTAAAAACGCCATCCGCGTGGCCCGCAACGCAGTGCAGTCGGGCGTGCTGGAAGCCATGAAGGCCAACCTGCAGGAATATCTGACCAAAGCCAAAGCGCAGTAGATGAGTTCGAGCACAAGGAGAGTAGCGTGAAAGGCTCAAAAGTAGTCATCACCGGAATGGGTGTTGTCAGCGTGGTTGGCACAGGCTTGCAGGCCTATTGGGATGGGCTGGTGGCCGGGCACTCCGGCATCCGCCGCATCACACAGTTCGATGCCAGCAAAATGCCGTGCCAGATCGCCGGTGAAGTACCGGATTTTCACGTTGAGCTCTATATGGACCGCAAAGAAGCGCGCCGTGTTCCGCGATCGGCGCAGTTCGGGTTTGCAGCGGCGAAACTGGCAATGGAAAACGCCGGGTTTACCGGTTCAGTTCCAGAACCAGAACGAGCTGGGGTTGTTTTCGGGACTGCCATTGGCGGACTTGACCGTGCTACTGACGGCATAGAAGTCATCCGTAACCAGGGCTACGAACGGCTGAACCCATTTGTGGTGCCCACTTCTCTGCCCAATACCAGCGCCTATTTGATTTCGCAGGCCTTTCAGTGCCTGGGGCCCAGCCTCACGATTGGCACTGCCTGCGCCACTGGCACGCAAACCGTGGGCGAAGGCCTGGAAATGATCCGGCGCGGAGCAGCTGACCTGGTCATTGTAGGCGGAACCGAGGGGCTGATCGCTGATTTCGCAATTGGCGGGTTCTCAGCCATGCGCGCGCTGCCGGTCAATTACAATGAGAATCCAGAAAAAGCATCTCGCCCCTTTGACAAAGACCGCGAAGGTTTTGTCTATTCAGAAGGCGCAGCGGCGCTGGTACTGGAATCGCTGGAACATGCCCAGGCGCGCCAGGCGCGTATCTATGCAGAGGTCGCCGGGCAGGCATCATCATCCGATGGATTCCACATGGCGGCCCCCGACCCCAACGCCCTGGGCCCTGCACGCGCGATGAGATGGGCCATTGCAGATGCCGGCCTGACTCCTGCGGATATTGATTACATCAATGCCCACGGTTCATCCACCCCACTCAATGACCTGACCGAAACACACGCCATTAAAGCAGTTTTTGGCGAGCGCGCTTACCAGATCGCAATCAGCTCGATCAAGTCCATGCTCGGGCATGCAATGGGCGCTTCGGGTTCGTTGGAAATAATCGCCTGCGCCATGTCGCTTTACACCGGCATCATCCCGCCAACCATCAATTACACGACCCCCGACCCAGAGTTGGACCTGGATTATGTCCCCAACCAGGCTCGCAAAGCCAACCTGAATGCTGTCCTATCAAACTCTTTCGGTCTCGGCGGCCAAAATGCCTGTGTAGTACTAAAGAAATTTAACTAACCTTGTCTATTCTCGTTAACCATCTATAATTGCCAAACCCTAAACACCCGGAGAATTAATGAATATCCTGATCCATGAAAAGACCGTTCGCCGAAATGCCAAAATTGGACAATACACCACCATTGCCTCTGTGCTAATCCTGGCTGGCGGCATGTATATCTCAATCGCCCAACCCACATTGATCTATGTTTCATTTGCAGCCTTGCTTTTCGGGTTTGTCCTTTCTCAAATAGGGATTTACTTTGGAAATCGCTGGGGACGGCACCCGCGCATTGACGAGCGGTTGACGACCACACTGAAAGGCCTGACCAAAGATTACACCCTGTATCACTACCTGACTCCCACCAATCATTTGCTGGTAGGCCCGGCAGGCATATGGGTAATTGAACCCTACTATCAGCGCGGAACCATCACCTATGTTGGGAAAAAGTGGAAACAAACCGGTGGTGGACTCATGCTGGCCTATCTGAAGATCTTTGCACAGGAAGGCCTGGGCCGCCCGGACATCGAAGTAAATACAGATATCGAAAATGTCACCAAATCGCTCAAAAAGGCGCTTGGAGAAGAACAACCCCTGCCGCCCGTGAACGCTGTGTTGACCTTCACAGACAACCGCGCAGTGATGCAAGCCGATAATGCACCCAACCCAACTATAAAAATTGATCAACTCAAAGAATTGTTGCGGAAAACCGCCAAACAGTCCCCGTTGTCCGCAAGCGAGATCAAGCGCATCACATCCGCGTTGCCAACCGAGAGCGTTGACTGATCTGTGTCCATATAACAACAAAGTGCCCGCCGACGTAAAAACGCAGCGGGCACTTCTGATTTTTATCGGTCTGAAAATTCGCTACTCTGCCAGCTCGGTTGAAGTTTTCCCAATCGGGCAGGCAAGCTCACAGGCACGGCAATATTTAACAAAAGTCACCCAGCCCCATTGATCAGTTTCAATCGCTTTGCGGTTAAGTTCATCTTTGCGCATTTGGGCGCGGCAATTTAACCGATTATAAGATCCAGATTCAAATGCAGCCTGCGGGCAAGCCTTCCAACAAGGATGGGCACACGTAGGACAAGGGGAAAAATGGCTTATCCGATTGCCCGGAAGGTCTACATCCAACAAGAGACCGTGCAATCGGATGTGCGCTCCGTACTGTTCAGTTAGCAACAAGTTGTTGGCTCCAATACAACCCAACCCTGCCAAAACCGCCGCATCTTTCAGAAACAGCCCCATTGCTCCAGGTTGGTATTTAAGGACCCTGACTGTAATATTTAATTCTTTTCCCAATGAATTTTTTAATTTTTCACAGATCATTTTTAACAGATCATTCCCCACAGTGCCGTTCTCAGTGCCCCACCAATCCATTTCTAGTTTGTTGACCGGGTGAAATAAGGCCAGCACCAGCACGGATTTACTCTGTTGCAGCCAATCTTCACCCACCGGGTAGGACCGTTCCAGGGCTGCCTGTTTGATGTCGGAAATATTACTAATCCCGGCCAGGGTCGCCCCGGCAGAATAAGCTAAGGACAGTACCCGTTCGACAGTTTCTTGCTGTGAAGCCTCCATCTCTCATTCCTTCTAGCGGTTGACTGCAATTTTGTTTATAAATAAGCATACAAGAGATGCAAAGAATTGGCAAGTACTGTAGGTCACTGATTTGGTTATGATGAATTTATCAGGGATTTCTTCTGGCGAAACAGCAAAATTGGCACAACTTCCTGCCAACCAATCGCTTGTTCTCATGCGATCCATTCAGTTATACTGTAAATACTGATTTATAATTTAGCTTATACCAGCCTTACCAATAGCAGGCCAAACCTTTTGAGATGCAGACAAATAAGTATTCGTTTATGAGAAGTGATCCCCAATGCCATGAAAAAATTCCCTAATTTAACAGATGACACTGACTCCTGAACAGTGGATCACCAGTTACAGAGAAGGTTGTTGCCTCGCAACCGGCAAGCAATGTTCGATACTGCAGTG
Source organism: Anaerolineales bacterium (assembly GCA_038249405.1). Classification (GTDB taxonomy): domain Bacteria; phylum Chloroflexota; class Anaerolineae; order Anaerolineales; family Villigracilaceae; genus UBA5195. The sequence continues at coordinate 2,417 of JBBRWF010000064.1, read as the reverse complement.
CTTGTCCTGTCTGGCGTAACTGCGATAAAATTGATCATCGGCCAGATATTTTAACTATATAATCTTAATAAATTTCTCGTTAAATTAATCGAAGTTTTTGGCAAATAAGATTACTCGTGAAAGACCAAAATTATATTTAGATAAAGGCAAGCTACAATGAAAAAAATGTTTACTGTTCGCGATATGCAGTGCCCCAATTGCGCCATGCACCTTGAAAGCCTGGAAGATGAACTCCCGGGAGTTAAAGCCATTAATGCCAGTTATAAAACACAGACGATGGATGTTGAATTCGACGAAACAAAAGTTACGATTGAACAGATCATTAAAGCAGCCAATGCAATTGGCTATCATCCTGAACCCAACACCCTTTAATTGATGGGCCAGATAGAAAAAATCAACCAGGTGAATAAACTATGGCAGAAGTAAAAAGTGTAATCATGCCGGTGACCGGTATGACATGTGCCAATTGCGCCACCGCCATTGAGCGCAACGTGCGCAAACTACCCGGCATCAATACCGCAGATGTAAACCTCGCAAATGAAAAACTGACTGTCGCTTTTGATCCTGCACAACTCAATGAGCTGGGGATTATTTCCAAAATCGAAAGAGCTGGTTACGGCGTTGCCATTGGCAAAGCAGAATTACCCGTTACCGGGTTACGCGATAATTCGGATGCGCTGGCCCTTGAAAAACTGCTTGCAAAACAAAATGGCGTTCTGCAAGCCAGCGTAAGTTATGCAACCGAACGCATCAGCTTCAGCTATATTCCAGGAATGAACAGCATTTCAGAACTCGCCGCACTGATCCGCAAGGCCGGGTTTGACCTGGTGCAGTTGAGTGACACCGAAGCGCTTGAGGATGTAGAAGAAAAAATCCGCGCTGATGAAGTGAAAAAACAAAAAAGGCTATTAATTATCGGTCTGGTATTAACCATCCCGCTGATGGTATACAGTATGTCACGAGATTTTGGCCTGGTGGGGTTCAAGTATGAGCAGTTCGCCATTCTAATCCCAGCCACAATCGTGCAATTTTATGTGGGCTGGCAGTATTACGTCGGGGCGTACAAAAGCCTGCGCGCTGGCGGCTCAAACATGGATGTGCTGATTGCGCTCGGCTCTTCTGTAGCCTATTTCTTTAGCCTGGGCGTCACTTTGGGGCTGATCTACAGCCCGAATGTCTATTTTGAAACCGCATCGGTAATCATTACGCTGATCATGCTGGGAAAATTCCTTGAAGCGCGCGCCAAAGGACAGACCGCTATGGCGCTAAAATCACTGATCGGCCTGCAAGCCAAGACAGCAAAAGTGCTGCGCAACAAAATCGAAACTGAGATCAGTGTGGAAAAAGTAGTAGTCGGGGATACAATCGTTGTTCGCCCAGGGGAAAAGATTCCGGTAGATGGCATCATCAGTGAAGGCAAAACCGCCATCGATGAATCCATGATCACCGGCGAATCGATGCCTGTCAGCAAGGGCCCCGGTAATGAAGTATTTGGCGCCACCATCAACAAAGAGGGTATGTTCAAATTTGAGGCCACGAAAGTGGGCAAAAATACGACCCTTTCGCAAATTGTGCGTCTTGTCCAGGAAGCACAAGGCAGTAAAGCCCCAGTCCAAAAGCTGACCGATCAGATCAGTGGATATTTTGTCCCGGCGGTGGTCGCCTTAGCCTTAGTTACGTTCGCGGGTTGGTTGTTAATTGCCCGCGCGGACTTTGTCGGCGCCATGATCAATGCAGTGGCTGTTCTGGTAATCGCCTGTCCTTGCGCCCTGGGATTGGCGACCCCCACCGCGATTATGGTAGGAACCACAAAGGGAGCCGAAAATGGCATCCTTTTTAAGAACAGCGAAACGATGGAACGCGTAGGACGTGTGAACATTGTAGTTTTGGACAAGACCGGCACCATCACGGTTGGCGAACCATCCGTCACAGATATCATCGCTTATGCAAAATACCAGAAAAATGAATTACTTAGCCTGGCAGCCAGCGCTGAAAAAGGTTCCGAGCACCCTCTGGGGCGCGCAATCGTTCTGGCTGCCAAAGAAAAGAATCTGGAGACAACAGACCCGCAGCAATTCAAAGCAGTAAGCGGATTTGGTGTACGCGCCACGGTCCAGAACCAGGCGGTCATCATCGGCAATCCGCGCATGATGCAAAACGAAGGCATTGACCTGCAGCCACAACAAAACGATATCAACCGCCTTCAGACACAGGGAAAAACTGTGATGATCGTATCTGTGCGGGCAGCAAACAGCGAAGGGCCTGGCACACCAATTGGCCTGCTCGCAGTGGCCGATACAGTTAAGCCCGATTCACGCCAGGCCATCGAAGATCTGCGCAAACTGGGGCTGGAAATCATCATGATTACAGGTGACAACCAAAACACGGCGGATGCAATCGCAAAACAAGTGGGTATC
>JBBRWF010000063.1:0-13112 GCA_038249405.1 Anaerolineales bacterium | reverse complement strand
CCTCGATCGTGTTAAACACCTTCGTTGCGTGAAATGAAAACATCGAAATATCGCCAAACAACCCGATACCCTTGCTATCAATTTCAACGCCAAACGCATGCGCTGCATCATAGATGGTTTTCAGGTTATGTTTTTTCGCAATTTGTTCGATGGCGTTTACATGACAAGGATTGCCATAAACATGCACAGGCAGGATCGCACAAGTCTTTTCAGTGATCAAAGATTCTATTAATTTTTCATCAATATTGAAATCATCAGACCGAATGTCTGCAAAAACCGGGGTTAAACCACATCGAACAATTGCATGAACTGTTGAAGCGAAAGTAAAGGGGGTCGTAATTACTTCGCCTTCCAGGTTAAGCGCTTTGATCGCAATCTCCAGCGCCTGGTGTCCATTGCTTAACAAGGCCAAACCGTCAACTTTTAGATATTTCTTGAGTTGTTCCGCAAACTCATTATGAATTGGCCCGTTATTACTTAATATATGGGTTTCCCAAATAATTTTTATCTCTTCTACAAATTCTTCAAATGGAGGCAAAAATGCCTTGGTTACAAAAATAGGTTTTTTATCCACTGCTTATTACCTTATTAGCTGCCTATCTTCTTCAGCCTTGATAAAAGCCTCTCGTATAATGGAGCAGCTTTTTCCGGGGTTTTAGGCTCTGCACAATACGAAAGGCTGAGCTCGGGCCATTCCTGATGCAGATAGTTTGCATCTGGAGAAGTCACAATTTTACAGATTTCAGACTTGATCCCCACAAAAGTACAACGATCTTGAGATTCAATCCCATTGTTTCCAAAATTATGCCTTTCTGGAATGATGTGCATGGGTGCAAAGCACTCATACGATGATGAAAAACCAGCGTTGCTGAGAATATTCATCAGAGATGGTCTTGTAAACCAAAAACTGGTGGGATTATCTGCTGATGACCAGGTTGCTTTAGCAATCTCCTCCGGGGTTGTATCGTCTGGATATTCCCGATAAGTATCACCCCAGTATTCATTACCATCGTGTATTAATTGTTCTTTCGGCAGCAGAGAGACGTGTGTATCGATAATTACAACTTGATTCACCATTTCATACATCGATTTGACCAGGTTGATCGCATCCACTGCAGGCAGATGATACAGTAATCCACTACAAATAATCGCATCAAATGATCCATAAGTGGCAAGGGATAAATCTCTAACATCTGCCTGGTAAAAGTCCAAATTATCCAACCCCAGAACTTCTTTACAGAAAAGGGCTTTCTTAATATTGGCATCGCGTATATCAACACCAATTGTCATCGCTCCGTGCATTGCGAATTCAACTGAAAACATGCCATCTAAACACCCCAGATCAAGAATGCGGCACTCAGCAAGCGGCTTCCGAGATAAATCACTCACAATTTGGACGATGCGCTTAAGTCTTGTGTGAGGCAGCTTCAGGTTTCCTTTTGTCCAAATATCAAATGGAAGTGGAATATCATAAGTCCATTCACCATATTGCAGTTTTAGCTCATCGAGCTCTTGCTGGATCGATTCCTTACTTTGCATGTGTTATTCACTCCTCTTTTAGCCTGTACAACCACCTGAATAATTTCGCTGCGTTAACCAATTACTGTTAGCAACCCTGATAAATCATCGAATAAAAAACCATTTATTTGACCAACGTTTAATACTATCATACCAAAATTTAATAAAATACGCGAAACTTAACCACTAACATAAAATGTCAGTAGTAGGCTGGAGGACGCTTTAACATCCATCTCGGTTTTGAAACGAAATTACACAGACTTTGAAAAAGCCCTGACAAATAACCAAATTCCTTCTTGCATTTTTAGAATGATTGTTCTATAATACAGCTAATTAGAACATTATTTCTATTCTGGAAATTCTGTAACGTCCAATCACAAGGAGAAATGATGAACACCGCAATCCGTAACCGCCCTATCGAATTCAACCTTGGCAAGTTGTCAGGCAGTCTGATCAACCAGCGCAATAAAGCTTTTGGCTTTATGATCATCGGCGCTCTTCTCGCCTTTGAAGTATTCAACTACAGCACTACCGATTTTGCCTTAACCGATGTACTCGGCAATCTGACCTTTGCAGGACTGCGCTGGTCCACCATTCTTTCCCTTGCTTTTTGTGGGATCGATTTCGCAGGAATTGCCCGGCTCTTCACCCCTGAGCAAGGTGCCGACGAACCAATGGAAGTGTGGTATCTTTTTGGCGCATGGGTATTAGCCGCTGCCATGAATGCCGCTCTCACCTGGTGGGGTGTCTCGGTAGCGATTGCCAACCATACCAGCCAGGGTACGGCAGTTGTCAGCAGTCAGACTATTCAAACCGTAGTTCCCATCTTTGTTGCTGTGATGGTATGGGTCATACGTATTTTGATTATCGGCACCTTCTCGCTTGCCGGCGAACGCATGATCGGCGAATCAAGTCAGCAAAAAAGTCGCACCGCTGCGCCGCAGCAATCCCAGCAGGGGACTCCTGCCCGCAATAACATCAATAACCTTAATCACAACAATATGAACTATCAATCCCAGCGCGGACTGGCTGCAGCTCCTGCTCAAACCAATAACCCTCGTTCAATGCAGGCCTCAGCGGCTCAAACCACTTCAAACCGGTCCTATCTGGCCCCGGCCTCAAGTATAAAATCTGCGCCCAAACCCGCACAGCGCACCGAATCAAGCTTTTCTCGACCGGCAGAGCCTACCTACCACAATCTTGCAGATGACCGCCAGGTTGAACTCTACGAAAAACGCAGCTAGAATCCTTAAGTGAAAAGAATATCAACCTTGCCTATATCTGAGCGTTCCTGAAAACTCAATTCTAATCCTATGTACAATTCACGCTCCGAACCTACTTATGAAGATTTCGAGAGCAGACAGACAGGCCCCGCAAGTGGCTGTCTGTCTGGCTTTTTGATACCCCCGCTGGTTGTTCTATGTTTTGCGGTGGCGCTTACCTATGTTTCGCTCAACCTCAAAAGCTCCGGAACCGTCCAGGCTCAGAGCCAACCGCAAGATCAAACCCAGAATTCGCCTCAGGCAGCCAACATTTCCTATACCGGCAATGGAGCAATCGCGCCGCTATTTACCCCCGAAATTCAATATTGGTCCGAAAGCATAAAACGCTGGGCCTCGGAACACAGCCTGGACCCCAACCTGGCAGCAACTGTGATGCAAATTGAATCTTGCGGTAACCCGGATGCCCGTTCCAGTGCGGGCGCCGCCAGCCTGTTTCAGGTTATGCCTTTTCACTTTTTAGGGCTTGAAAACGCCTATGACCCGGATACCAACGCCTTGCGCGGAATGAATTATCTAGCAAAATCCCTCGAACAGGCCGGAGGCAACGCCCGACTCGCGTTTGCTGGGTATAACGGCGGTATCGGCGTTATTGGCTGGTCAGAGTCTTCCTGGGCAGCCGAAACGATTCGCTACGCATATTGGGGAAGCGGAATCTATCAGGATGCGGCTCAAAATGCCAGTGAATCTGGGCGGCTCAATGAATGGCTGACCGCCGGGGGTGCCAGTCTTTGCCGCTCAGCGCGTCAACGTTTGGGCCTCTTACAATAACATCCGCAGGAGAGCATTGGCATGCTCTTCTGCGGATGACTTTTTATGTCATGATTTGGCCGAGCAACGCTTTAACATCCCGCTCGATCTCAAGCGCTGGTTTGCTCTAACGGCAGCAACAAAGCAAACGTTGTTCCCTGTCCCTCGTGTGAATCAACTTCAATCCGCCCCCCGTGCGCCTCAACAATAAAGTGAGCAATCGAAAGACCCAGGCCAAAACCGCTGGTCTTTGAGCGTGTCCGCGATTTTTCCCCACGGTAGAAACGGTCAAAAATATGCGGCAAATCCTGCGCAGGAATGCCAGGCCCCGTATCGCGCACGACCACTCTCGCCATTTCTCCAGCCCTGGATAAACTTAAGTACACTTCCCCCCCCGCAGGTGTGTAATGGATGGCGTTGGAAGTCAGGTTAATCAACACCTGCTTTAGCCGGTCGCGGTCGCCATTGACCGACACCAGGTCAATATCCGTCAGTTTTAGATGAACCTTGTCTCCCGCCAGAACCCTCATCTGCTGGTACACATCCGTGAGCAGCACATCCAGCGACACTTCCGCCATATTCATCGGAAGTTTACCTGATTCTGCCTGTGCCAGTAGCAGCAGATCGCCCACCATACGTGTTAATCTATCCGCCTCGTCCTTAATCGTATCAAGCGACTCATCATCCGGGCCAAATTTGCGAATCAAATCAGCATTGCCCTTGATAACGGTCAACGGGGTACGCAGTTCGTGAGATACATCTGCCAGAAAACGCTGTTGCGATGTAAATAAGTTTTCTAACCGTTCAAGTGTGCGATTAAATGCCCTGATCAGCGTACCAATTTCATCTCTGGGCACGGCAGTATAAGGGATGCGCCGCGAAAGATCATCTGCACGCGTGATCTGCTCGGCTGTTTTAGTCACTGTGGCTAGCGGTGCCAGCGCCTGGCGAATGGACAACCACGAGGCCCCGGCTGCCAGCACCATCGAAATGACCGTCATCCCCACCAGGATGGAGAGTAAACTGGTACGAATGCTATCCACCAGGCCCAGATTGGTGGCCGCCTGCAGCAAACCCACTGACCGCTGCCCGGCCTGCAGCGGAACAGTCAGCACTCTCAAGTGGATATTGCGAATATACACATCTCGAAAAACCGGACGGGCATAAGACAAACCCAACGGGTCAAGTGGTTGAGACAAATCTCGAATGCCAGGCGATGCCATTTGCAGTTTCTGATCACGATCCCAGAATTGGACATACACGCTTGCTGTAAGTTCGAGCGACGGCAAGGTAACAAGATTCAGCTCCCCCACCGCATCCACGCGCGAATTAGTAAGGATATCCTGAACCGTCTGGTTAAGCGTTCGGTCCACCTGGCCTAACAATAAAGCGCTCACCAAAACATAAACAAGCACCCCAAAAAGCAAAAGGACGCCGCCAAGCAGCGTGGAATTAAGCAAAGTCAGTCGTACGCGAAGAGTCATTTTTTTACCCGGTTTGAGGGATGGGTTATTAGGTCACAATCAAATTCTACTCTTCCGAGATTAATAAGCGATAAAAAACGCACTATGAGTTTTGAAACTCATAATGCGCCTTGTTTTCCAGCTGCTAGGATGCTTAAGGCATCTCGCGCATTACATAACCTACCCCGCGCACAGTATGAATAAGGCGCGGCAAGGTTTCTTCATCTTCCAGCTTTTGACGTAGGTAACGAATGTAAACTTCGAGAACATTGCTCTCTCCGCCAAAATCATAGCCCCAAACCCGGTCAAAAATCACTTCGCGAGTCAAAACCTGGCGCGGGTGGCGCAAAAATAATTCCAGCAATTCATACTCCTTAGCCGTCAACTGGATAAGCTTGCTGCCGCGTGTTGCCTCCCGAGAACCGGTATCCAGTGATAAATCGGCAAACTTGAGCACCTGGATGCGTTCCGGCTGGGTGCGCCTCAGCAGCGCGCGAATGCGTGCGAGCAGTTCATCCAGGTTAAATGGCTTAACCATGTAATCATCTGCGCCCGCATCCAGCCCCTGCACCCGATCTTGAATGGTATCTTTTGCTGTCAGCATCAATACGGGCATGCTGCCCCCCATACGCAAGCGGTGGCAAACTTCCAGCCCATCCATCCCGGGCAGCATCCAATCCAGCACAACCAGGTCAGGGGTGCGATCGCGCGCCATGTTTAGCCCGCTGCGCCCATCCATTGCCACATCCACAGAATAACCTTCATAAGCAAGTCCGCGTTGAAGGAGTTTCAATATTGCTTGATCGTCTTCGATGATGAGAATTTTCTCGTTCATAATACGCTCCTATTGAACTATGCCCAAAACAAACAGAAATCTCATAATTGTCATTGCACAATTAACCGCATTCGTTCGCAGGGCATTCTATTAAGATTATACACAACTCTGGTAGAATTTCGTTAATGTTTCCAACCAATATCCCCCCGGCCAAACGACTTTTCGATTTACTGGTTGCTGCTCTGCTTCTGGTTTTATGTTCCCCCATCCTGCTGGTGGTTGCCCTGCTGGTACGCGTACAACATGGCAAACCAGTGTTTTTTGGGCAAAAAAGACCCGGGTACCGCAGCCGCCCATTTTATATATACAAGTTTCGCAGCATGACCAATGCGCGCGCCGCCGATGGCAGCCTGCTGCCCGATGCGCAGCGGCTCACCCGGCTCGGGCGTTTTTTACGTGCCAGCAGCCTGGACGAACTACCCGAGTTCTTTAATATTCTACGAGGCGAAATGAGTCTGGTGGGTCCGCGTCCGCTGCTCATGCAATACCTGGAACGCTACAACTCCCAACAGGCCCGCCGCCATGATGTCCTGCCCGGCATTACCGGCTGGGCTCAGATCAATGGACGGAATGCAATTTCCTGGGAAGAGAAATTTGCACTGGATGTATGGTATGTGGACCATTGGAGTTTTTGGTTGGATTTCAAAATCCTCTTTCTTACCTTATGGAAGGTAATCAAACGTGAAGGCATCAGCCAACCCGGGCACGCAACTGCCCAGGAGTTCATCGGCAATCAAAATCCTGACCAGAAATGATCGTCAGGATTTTCTATTATATTTCTGATAATTTCTGTCCAGTTCAAATGCTATACTATTAATATAGCTGGGGCTGTTTTCCTGCCCGCTTACAACTCATAACACCAAACACACAAATTCAACCATTGATAAAAAAGAGAGGTTCTACATGACAACTCGCACATCCTCCGCAGAATGGAAAGGCACCCTCAAAGAAGGTGCTGGCACCATGAAACTCGCCAGCGGCGCATACGAAGGGCCCTTCACCTTTGCATCCCGCTTTGAATCAGGCAAAGGCACCAATCCAGAAGAATTGATCGCCGCCGCACATGCCGGCTGTTATTCAATGTTTTTATCCGCTTTGCTCAGTAGCGCCGGTTTCACCCCCACTCGCATTTCGACCACTGCCACCGTACACCTGACCGAAGGCCCAACCATCAGCCTGATCGAATTAAAAAGCGAAGTGGTTGTTCCCGGCCTGAGCGCCGAAGCCTTCGCCGAAAAAGCCGCCGAAGCCAAGCTAAAATGCCCGGTTTCCAAAGTTTTGGCCGCCACCGAGATCCGCCTGGATGCTACCCTGGTTGCCTGAACCTGTCTGACCTTCCCAAAGAACAAGAACGGGCATTCCACCACAGGAGTGCCCGTTCTTGTTCTACCGCCAATAATCACCTGCTACCCATTCGTCCAGTCATCATCCATCCAAACAGGCGATGCGCGCAGCCCCCACAACAGGTATCCTTTGTACATTCACAAAGGAGATTTAAAATGTCAAACGATTTACTCGATTTATCAAATGCTTTTGCCAATGCGGCTGAAAAAGCCGGGAATTCCACAGTCCTGGTCAACGCCCGGCGCCGTATCCCTGCCACGGGCGTGGCAATTACTGCAGACCTTATTCTAACGGCCGATCATGCTGTAGAACGTGATGAAGATATCACCGTGCTTCTGGCAGATGGCACCCAGGTCAATGCAACAATCGCCGGACGCGATCCCGGAACAGACCTGCTGGTACTCAAGCTCGAAAAAAACGCAGCCACCCCCGCCGAAAAAGCGCCTCCCGCCAGGGTGGGTCAGCTTGCGCTAGCAGTTGGCCGCCCTTCACCAGCAGGCATTGAAGCCAGCCTGGGCACTGTCAGCGCCATTAATGGGCCAGTGCGCACCCCGCGCGGACAGCTCGAAAAATTCTACCGCACCGATACCACCCCTTATCCGGGCTTTTCGGGTGGGCCGCTGGTCGATGCCGCAGGCCGCGTTTTAGGCATTAACACCTCCGGTTTTGGGCGCGGCATGTCCATTACAATACCGGCCGAAATTGCCTGGGAAATCGCTGCAGAACTTGCTAAAAATGGCTCGATCAAACGTGGTTACCTCGGCATACGCTCACAGCCCGTAGAACTTAATGCCGCCGCGCAGGCAGCTCTCAAACGTGAACAAGCCGCCGCACTACTAATCGTAGGTCTCGAACCAAACGACCCGGCAGATGCTGGTGGAATGTTAGTCGGAGATACGCTGGTAGGTATCAACGGTCATCCCGTTACAGACCATGATGATTTATTTGCTCAACTTACCGGAGCAGTAGTCGGAAAATCCACCCCTGTAGAAGTATTGCGCGGTGGGCAGCCTCTTACGTTAAATGCAACCATCCAGGAAAGCAAACCACAGCCAGAAACTGAAAGCCGCAATCATGGGCACAGACACGGCCGGCGCTAAACAGGAAGAACAGATTTGATCAAAGTAGGCGTGGCGGCAGTTGCCAGAGCGATGCGCATAGGATTGCGGGAGGTTCTCAAAAACCTGCCCGGGTTGAATGTTATCGCCGAAGCTGCCCACCTGATTGACCTGGCAGCAGGCGAGGCGGATGTACTGGTGGTTGCCTCGCCTGCTGCATTTGAGTATTTCGATGGCACGCAGCCTATTTTGTTTTTGACCGATGACCCGCAGGAAGCCCTGGAATTATTTCACCTGAACCTGCCTGTCTGGGGCGTTCTGTCGATAAATGCCAGCGAAAATGAGCTAAAAACCGCAATCGAATCTCTGTACGAAGGGCTGTTAGTGGGTTCACCAGTTCTGATGAGCGCTATGTTTTCTCGAAAACCAGCACACAAAATTGACGAAGATGATATCGACGTTCAGGCGCTCACGGAACGGGAAACTGAAGTGCTTCAATTAACCGCCCAGGGCCTGGCAAATAAGCAAATTGCCGTGCAGCTCGGCATCAGCGAGCACACGGTAAAATTTCACCTGTCTGCGCTGTATGCCAAACTGGGCGTAGCCAGCCGAACAGAAGCAGTGCGCAGCGGAGCCAGGCGCGGCCTGGTGGTGTTGTAAATACAGCCCAGTGATATATTATCGCTGCAAAAGCAAAAACGGTTAATTTTCCGACAGGTGACATGCCGGGAAATTAACCGTTTTTGCTGCAACATTCATTCAGGCTCTTTCGTCTGAAGGCTATTCCAATGCTTTCATTTGCCGGTAGCGCAAAATAATCGGCACCGCGATGAATACAAAAATCAGGATGCCGAGAACAACGATCCCATCGGTCTTTCCGGCCTGCGCTGCCAGTTCAAGCGCTGCCCTGGCTTTTGGCCCGGGAGTTCCTGTTGCCTCTACAAAGGAGGGGGAAGTACACGAGACCAGGCTCAATAATCCTGGCAAAACAGGCAAAAAAGCACTCAAAATGTAGCGAATTTTTCTCTTCATAGGCAATTCATCATAAAGGGTGATAAAGTTTCACCCCAGTATAACACGGCTCAAATCGGGTAATTCTTATCAAATTTTAAGTTGTCATGTATAATCCCAAAGCCTTAAGTCGGTTGAATAACCGTGTAAACTACAGGCAGCCTTATCAAAAAGACTTTTTATTTGCAGTAGTTTTGTTGATAGGAATTTACCCGCGTACAAAAAAATCACCGCAATGCAATCCAGGGCCATAGTTCGTAAAACAAAATAAACACCCTTCAACAGGTCAATTAGCCAGATTCCAGTGCCAGAAACTCTATGAGAAGCATACAGGATGGCAGATTGACCCTGTTTTAGAAATTCACCAAAAACAAGAGCTGCTTATGTGCAGCGGCAATTTTGCCAGAAGCGCACAAAGCGCAGCCCCTATGCCGCAGGAGAGACTATGTCGAAGTTTTTTGAATTCATTAAGAATCCGGGAGTGCAGATTGGCGCGCTGGTTGTCTTTCTGGCGCTGATCAGCGTGGGTGCCTGGGGAATTTATCAAACCCAGATTCCACCCCAGCAACCAATCCTATTTCCCCATAATATTCATGTCAATCTACAGGTAGCCTGCCTTTACTGCCACCCTGGCGCCTTTCGGCAGGCATCCGCAGGCTTGCCTACTGAGCAAAAGTGCTGGGCCTGCCATGGACAGCTAAAAAAGTATTTTCAACCAGTGGTTGACGTCAAAGATTGGCCGGTCGAACTGCAAAAACTCAACTCATTTGTGAAAGAAAATAAACCCATCGATTGGGTTCCCGTTTACCAGGTTCCCGACTTTGTACACTTTAATCACCGCCCTCATATTGCCGCCGGAGTTAATTGCGAAAACTGCCACGGCGACATGAGCAAAAAGACAGTTGCCACGCTTGAGCAAACTGTCAATATGGGTTGGTGTATTAATTGCCACAAATCCAAAACCGTCAATGACCCCGTCAAACGCTCCAAGTTGCTCGATTGCAGCACCTGTCACTATTAAATCTCACCCTGGCCTGCGCTTGCTTTCTTTTTGAGGCAGGCTATCGGAGAAAAGGAAACATAAATCAATGACTGAAAAAATTTCCCGGCGCGATTTTCTAAAAGTAGCTGGTGTAGGTGCGGCAGTTAGCACAGTTCTCACAGGCTGCGGCCCGGCTTCGCGTTACACAACGCGCGAGCCCTACGTAAAAATGCCAGAATACACCTACAACGGGCAAAGTACCTACTATGCCACCACCTGCCGCGAATGTGCAGCCGGCTGTGGATTAGTCCTTCGTACCATGCAAGGCCGTGCGCTCAAGGCGGAAGGAAATAAATACAACCCTGTCAACCTGGGAAAAACCTGTGCCCGCGGACAAGCCTCCCTGCACGGCCTTTACAACCCCGACCGCATCCAAAAACCCGGCAAACACACCCGCGGTGACAAAAATTTCACCGAAATGGATTGGGATACCGCGCTTGGCATCGTTGCGGATGTGCTCAAAGGCAACCCGGCGGAGCTCGCCTTCCTGATGGGACTGGCTCCCGATCACATTTTCGATCTCGTCAGAGATCTCTGCAAAGCAATCGGCGCCCCCGAACCCATCCGCTACGGCGCGTTGGGGCTTTTTGAAGCACGGACAACTCTGGCAGAAGCCTCCAGGTCCGTGTTTGGTAAACCAGATCTGTTGTTTTTTGATCTGGCCAGCGCAGATGTCACATTTTCTTTTGGCGCAAATTTTCTAGAAACCTGGCTCTCCCCGGTAGCTTACACACGCGGTTTTGCAAAAATGCGCCAGAGCAGCGTTTCCGCGCCCCGCAAAGCCCGCGGTTACCTGGTTCAATTTGAAGCGCGCATGTCCCAGACCGCAATGAAAGCGGATGAATGGATAAATCTAGCCCCCGGCACCGAAGGTCTGGTTGCTGCTGCGCTTGGCAAACTGGTCGCAGAAAATAAATTCGGCAGCGCTCCCGCCGCCTTCAAAGACGTTGAGATTGAAAAAGTTGCTCAGCTTTCGGGTGTCTCCGCAGAAACCCTGGCGCGCCTCGCACTGATCTTCAGCAATGCCAGCACACCGCTCGCCATTCCGGGCGGAGCAGCTCTGGGACAAAGCAACGGTTTCGAAACCGCAAAAACCATTCTGACATTAAACACTCTGGTTAACAACCTGGGCAAGCCCGGCGGAGTTTATCTAACACCCGCCTCTCCGCTCGGTGCAGAATACACCCCGGCTGCCAATGCCAAACAGATGGCAGACCTGGTGGAAAAAATGAAATCGGGTGCAATCAAGACCCTGTTTGTGCACGGTGTCAACCCGCTTTTCGAACTTCCCCACTCTCTTGATTTTGAAACTGCTCTGGGCAAAGTGCCAACGGTCATCTCATTCGCCTCTTTTCCCGATGAAACCGCTCTGCAGGCCGATTATGTTTTCCCAGACCATACTGGCCTGGAGTCGTTTGGCTATCAGCGCATCTCCACCGGTTCGGGTCAATCAATGCTTTCTGGTGCGCAGCCCGTAGTTGCCCCTGTTTACAACACCCGCGCCACCGCAGATGTCTTGCTGGCAGCTGGTGCCATGGCCGGAGGCAAGGCCGCCCTGACCTTCAAAGATGAAGTTGAATACATCCAGAGCAAACTGGCAGCCCTGCAAACTGCTCCCGATGGCTTCTATTCCGCTGCCGATATGCCCACTTTCTGGGCACAGTTCCAGCAGTTTGGCGGTTGGTGGCAAAACACCCCCAGCCTCGGAACCCCGCAGGCTGCTGAAGCGCTCGCCCAAACGTTAAATAATGCTGCCGCCCAGTTTGAAGGTGAAGGTGAATTTACTTTGCAGCCTTACGTCTCCCCCGTGCTGGGCGAAGCCGGAGCAAACAAACCCTGGCTGCAGGAAGTACCTGACCCAACCACCACTGTCATGTGGAATACCTGGCTGGAGATCAATCCAAAAACAGCGGAAGAATTGGGTTTTGCCAATGACGACCTGGTCAAGGTAGTCTCAGCTTTTGGAGAACTGGAAGTATCCGTGCTGCATTACCCGGCCATCCGGCCCGATGTGGTTGCGATCCCATTCGGGCAAGGTCATACCGCTTACGGACGTTATGCTGAGAACCGCGGCGTCAACCCGGCCGACCTGTTTGGAAAAACCTTTAATGGAGCCGGCGATCTGGCCTTTGCCGGTGTAAAAGTAAAAATTGAAAAAACCGGCAAAAAGCGCCCGCTTTCACGCCTGGAAGGCTACACCAGATTTGAGCAATCTGAGAAGAAACAATAACGGTAGATGGAGAAAATATCATGGCGAAGCATAATATTCCAGAAGTAAAAGCAAATTGGGAAGCGACTGAAGGCATGTGGGGCATGTCAATTGATATGGATGTTTGCACTGGCTGTCAGGCCTGTGTGGCCGCCTGCGCGATGGAAAACAACATTTCCTTTGTTGGTGAAGAAGACGCTGGTTATGGTCGCAGCCTGCATTGGATGCGCATCGAACACTCCTGGCAGGGCGAATACCCCGAAGTCACGCCCACCAGTTTCGAACCAGTCCTCTGCCAGCAGTGTGGAAATGCCCCCTGTGAGCCGGTCTGCCCAGTATTTGCCTCGGTGCACAGCAAGTCAGAAGACTTAAATTTGCAGGTCTATAACCGTTGTGTGGGTACTCGTTATTGCGCCAACAACTGCCCCTATGTCGCCCGTGTGTTCAATATGCGCGATTATGACCGCCCCGACCCATTGTCCAACCAGCTCAACCCGGATGTGACTGTGCGCCGCCGCGGCATTATGGAAAAATGCACATTCTGTATTCAGCGCATCCACAAAGGACAGGATCAGGCCAAGTCCGAAGGCCGCGACGTGCTG
>JBBRWF010000062.1:0-13140 GCA_038249405.1 Anaerolineales bacterium | reverse complement strand
GTTATGTGATTATCCTTCTTAAAAAGGGTATCCCAGATGCCGTAATTCGGCAGGTTCGAAGATGGCGTTGAAGATGAAAAAAATATGATCGCCATGATGACAATGGCAGGAATCCAACGCAGGACTTTTGACATTCCTGGATTCTACCGTAAGTTTTGTGTTAAACTTATTGCTTATAAAAGGAGAGAAAAAATGTCAGACCAAACAGAACAAATCGTCAGAGAAGAAGAAAATGAACCAATTTACTACAGACCCAGGAGCTTAAATCTGGTAGCCACCATTTCCGGAATTTTATCCTGGGTCGTTCTTGTGGGTTTCATCGCAGATATTGCAGTTCAATCCTGGAGCATTCAGGCCCAGTTAGCCGGGCAGCAGGTTGGACTGACCAAACTGCTATCAGAACCCGCGTTCAATTCTTATGTCTTCACCAACCTGATCCTGCCGGTGCTGATGGGTTTGACCTTCTTCATCACCCTGCAAGGTGTTTCTATCGGGTTGAATGCTTTGCTTGAAATTGACTTTAATTTCCGCGAGCCGAAAGAATAAGTTTTCGAGCTCATTTGAGCAATCGTCAATCCAAACAAAATTCCGCATCGCGTGATGCGGAATTTTGTTTTAAATTCTTACGAAACAGGGTTCAACCACCGGTTGCCCAACGGGTCAGCGTTGTCTTGCCACAACCGCTGGCACCAGCTAAAAGCAACAATTCTCCTTTTTCGGCGTGAAAGGAAATATTGTTTATCGCCGCCCCATTTCGATCACGGTAGCGAAAAGAAAGATCTTCAACAATAAGAGGGTAATCAGCCATTGATGATTATTCCAAAATTACTTCAATAGCATCGCCGACTTTGACAATTAACCGGTTAGCCGCACTCCCATTAACTACAGAAACAATCAAATTTCCGGTACTACCCATCAGGGCAACCAGTTCTCCTACGGGCCGCTCGCCAAACGTATTCACCAGGCTTTTAATCTCAAGCCCGGAGATTCGAACCTCAACGGAATCCTTGTTCATTAACGCATTTCCGAGAGTTTCGGTGCGAATATTAGAAGCCAGGTTTCCAAAATGATCAATGTGAATGATCTCCCCCATCCAGCCAGTGGATGTTTTCTGAGGTCTGGGGAGTTCCAGGCGAACCGGGTTGTCAAATGTTGGGCCTAGCTGATAAATGGCGATACCCGCTGCCAAATGAGCAGCCACCGGTGAGAAGATATCCCGACCATGAAAAAGATAACCTACCTTGGAAAGCCAGAACTCCGGTTTGTCCAAATGCACAAATTCCGTTTTCCAACCTTCCTTTTCAGCCATTTCCAGCAGTAGTGTGATGGTACCGTTATCAGGCCCAACGTAGTACTGAGTACCAATTTTAGCTGCCATCGGGCGGCGAGCTGTTCCAACGCCAGGATCTACGACCACAACATGGATTGAGTTTTCGGGAAAATACGGCGCAGAACGGGCCAAGATCAAGGCTGCCTCGCGAATATTTTGAGCGGCAATCATATGGCTTAAATCTGAAATCTGCGCCTGGGGGGCTATGTTCCAAATCACGCCCTTCATTACGCCGACATTTCCATCTTTAATACCAAAATCAGTCATCAATGAAATTACAGACACAGGCTTCTCCCTTAATAATTTTTAGCTGAGACCTCAATTATGGTTGAATCCATAAAATAATGTCAAGAAAAAATCGATACAGGATATTAATTTCACGGGAAAAATACTAATCTGATACAGCTTAATCACATGACTGAATTATGGCTGCATCCATGTTCTATTTTCCGCCTGCCTGCCATAAAATTTTAGCTGGCTGCTCCTGGGCTGCTGGCAGAATTAGAACTTCCAATTGAATAATACTTCCTATTGAAGAAAAACCTGCAATAACCGGCTGGCCAGCTTGCAGCTTGCCCTTAAAATCTGCAGCAGATAGGGTCATACTATTCCGACATGTAAACAAATCAAACTTAAACGTACCCTTTTCAATTTCCGGGTAGAGCACTTCTCCATACAACCAATTATATTTTAGCTGCGACCCTGAATTAAGCTGGAGAGCAAGTGAATCATCAATGGTAACTGGTTTACAAAAAATGTCCTGCTCTGGAACGATTGTTTGTACAGCTGGAACAAGCAAAGCCATTGCAACGATTGCCAGGGTGAATACATATCGCATTCCTAATGACAAGAAAAACGTACCCTGCCGCGATGCTTTTTCACCACCAGGTTCAACTTCCATGAAATGGAGTAAACCCTTTGGGAGTATTTGAAAAATAGTGAGCAGACCCAATCCAAAATAAAAATCCACAACCCAATCCATTGGTGTGAGATAACGAGATCCTGAAGTACGAGCAAACCCAAGCGATAACGCATAAACCGCGAAAATATAAATTGGAACCATCCCGCCCCACTTCCAGCGTTTCCAACTCCAGGCCATTCCAACAGCAAGCAAAACAAGGTTCAAGAAAAGGAACGGCACCTGAGACAACTGCAACTGTTCACGACCATCTCGCCAATAAGGGCGATCCATAAGAACAGCCAGTTTTTGATCTTCCCACCTCCATGAATCAGGCAAGGTCAGAAATGAGCCCACAAAATTATGCATCGTATGATTGAGCACAAACCCGGGGAATTTGTGAATATCGATACCGGGGATGGCTAACCCGGCAAATATGGGGTTTATCGAGCCTGTACCTGACAACAAACCTACTGAACTCTGTATAGCACTGATTGGTGGATTTATAGAAGGTAAAACCCCTCTCGGACCATAGCGCACGTTTATAATGTCATAAAATTTGATTAAAAAATAAGGTTGACCAAGCGGATTTCTGCCTGTGAGTATCCAGGGTGTAATAAAAATGAAACAACCAAGAAGAAATATTGCTAACTGACGCATCCAGGTAGATCCCATTTTTCTGCCTCTGGCGAGAAACAGAAATACAGGCATTGCAAGAATGAGTAAAAATGGGTTTAAACGGACCAGGCAAAGCGCGCCTAAAACTGCCCCAGTAATAAAAGCGGCCCAATAAGGCCGGTTTTGTGTCTTCACCCAGGTAAATAACACCCAGCTGAAAACAATCAGCCCCAATAATGTTGGAACTTCTGTCAGGAACTGTCTCGAATTAGCAACGAAATTTAAAAAACTGGTCAGCGAAATTGCGTTCTGCTGACGAATAATCACCATGCCCGCCAGGATGAAACCAAAAAAGCGGCTGTGGAAGGTTTTGCCAAATATATATAATACTGGCGCCATCAAAGCCAAAAAACTCATGTGTAAAATTGCTAACAGGTTATAGTTGTAGCCCCCGAGCAAGTGCAGCAAGGACAAAAATACCATATAAAGGGGCTTATCTGTATAATTTCGGAAAAATATACCGTATCCTTTTAGGATGGATAATGATCCAAGATCATGCGTTGATGCATCCGAAAGGGGATACGATTGAAAATAGGGTGCACTTGACTGGGTATTAAAATCTGTGCGGTGCAGAGGAGTGTTGAACCAAATCAGGCACGTCCCAATATATAGGGCCAGGATAATGAGAAAATCTATTACCCTGTTACTAACCACACCTTTCTCCCTGATTCCCCCCCAAAGTCCAAAAACTAGTACAGCGGTAACTACTATACAGGCCAATTGCAAACCTGTCAAAGGAATACCAGCCACATCCCAATGATCCTGTTCTGGTGTAATGCCCCAGCCTGTGACAAGAATTAAAGTCCCAACTGCCAGTAGTAATCCCAGAAATAAAAATCCCAGCCGCAGGCTGGAACGATCCAAATTCCAATCGAACTTCTTGAATAAAAAAAAATAAATTTGTACTGGCACACTAAAAACCACAAACAGCACCGGGCGTACCCGTTCAAAATACAGGCTGTACGATCCGACCATTTCTTGAGGAAGTATGTATACGATTAAAGCAATCAGTGCTGAGAGTATAGTTAAAAATGCCAAAAACATGGGCCGTTTTTGTGTAAGTCTTTCTACAACCTTCACAAAATGAGCAGCATACATTGGCCAAATTGCGAATATTAATAAAACAATGCCAGAGATGAACGCAAGAAGAAAAATAGCCAGACGAGGTAGAGAATATCCAAACAAGAACGCATTCTTAGGGTCTGGTGCTGAATTTAGTGTCAAGACAGCTGAAACAGCGAACTCTAACGCCCCCAAAATCAAAAGCGCGCGCAAAGAGTAGAAGGCTTGCCATAATGACGATAAGAAATTCTTCATTATGGCTAAACGGAATAAACTGGGAGAAACAGGGAGTCCTTCATATTTTCAGGAAAGGTATTCTTTAATAACATGTTCCACATCGCCATCGGCGGCCACCTTGCCTGCATGCAAATAAATAGCGCGTGTACAGATCCTGCGAATGGACCCCATATCATGAGACACAAGAACAATAATTCTGGCCTGGTCAATCAATTCTCGCATTCGTTTTTTTGCTTTTTCCTGAAAAGACGCATCACCCGCGGCGAGTATCTCATCCAATAACATAATATCACCGCTTATACTCGTAGATATGGCAAATGCCAGCCGCACCATCATCCCTGCTGAATACGTTTTAAGAGGATAATCAATAAAATCACCTAGATCGGCAAATTCTATGATCGCTTCTTCCTTTTCTTTGACGCCTTTGGGAGTCTCTCCCAATAGGAGACCGCGGTAGGTAATGTTTTCGCGACCAGTCGCATCAGGCTCAAAACCTACACTCAATTCAAAGAGGGAGCGAATTCTTCCAACTGTTTCAATACTGCCGCTTTGTAGTGGATAGATCCCAGCCATTGCTTTTAACAAAGTACTTTTACCTGCTCCATTACGGCCAATGATACCGACTTTTTCGCCCTCGCGGATATCAAGATTCACTCCGTTCAATGCGATCACGTCATATAAAATTTTTGAACGCTTTCCAAGGTGCAACGTCTTAAAAACTTCATCCTTCAATGTTAATGCATTGTAGGGGCTCGATGGATAAGAGAGAACAGCGTTACGAATGCGAATATATGATTCTTTTGTCATATTAAAAGTAGTAAATCAGGCCTTTTTCTGATGAGCGAATTCTTAGAACTGCCACAATAGCAAGTACAGCCGCTGTTCCAAGCACAAATACATAATCAAAAAGGGAAGGGAACTGCCCATTTAGCATGGGAGCACGGATAAGATTAAGGATGTGTGTTACAGGGTTATAATCAATTAGATAAGATAAATTAGCCGCACTTAACATGGCAGGTTTAAAGAATACCGGGGATAAATACCATAACAACTGCATCACGAGTGTGGATATCTGGGTAAAATCACGATACTTTGTATTGGTAAAAGATGTAATGATTGCAAGCGGCCAACCCAGACATACCAGGCAAACTAGGGTAAAAGGCAAAGAAACGAGCCCGTATAAAAAATTGACAGGTTTTGTAATCAACGTCCAAAGCGCCAGAGCAGACAACGCAATCAAAAAAGTGGAGATATTAATTATAGTGGTTTTTAGCGGATAGATCGCAAACGGGTGCTTGTATTGTTTGATGTAGGATTCCGCGCCAATCAATGAATTACACCCCCCAACCACCGATCCTATGACAAATTCCCATATAATCAAACCCGAAAAAATATACGGGGCATATTCTTTAATATCTGTATGCAATAAATTACCAAACATAAAAGACATTATCAATGTCAATACAAGCGGAGTGATCATCGTCCATAATAGCCCCAACTTTGAGCGACGAAATTTATATTTTAATTCTGCGCCAGCCAGGTACAAAAAAAAGTACCTTGCCGACCAGATATTTTTCAAATAATTAGGCATATAGATCCTCTCACCAAAAATAATCGCCGCTGAATTTTACCATCGATGACAGGTTATCTCTGTCCCACAGTCAAAAAACAAATAGGAGCTGATTACCAATCAGTTTTTTCCAGTATAATTATTTTTATTTTTAGCCAGGAGAACCATGGAAATTACTAAAACTGCCATTCCAGATATTCTGATCATTACTCCCAAAGTATTCGGAGATGAGCGTGGTTTCTTTATGGAAACATACCAGGCTCAGCAATATGCAAAGATCGGGTTACCTACTAGCTTTTTACAAGATAACCACTCCGGCTCAAGCCAGGGGATTTTGCGAGGCTTACATTATCAAATCCAACAGCCACAGGGCAAATTGGTTCGGGTTGTCGCTGGCGAAATATTTGATGTAGCAGTCGATATCCGAAGAAACTCCCCCACCTTTGGGCATTGGGTGGGAGAAACTCTCTCTGTAGAAAACAGGCGCATGATCTGGATCCCTGAAGGTTTTGCGCATGGTTTCTATGTCTTAAGCGAGTGGGCTGAAATTATTTACAAAGCTACCAATTATTACGCACCTGAATGGGAACGCTCGATTATCTGGAATGATCCAGACATTGGAATCAACTGGCCGATCATTAACGAGACAACGCCAATGCTTTCGATAAAAGACCAGACTGGCAAACTTTTAAAAGATTCCGAAGTTTACTAACTTCAAAATAATGGGGGAATCCCCCCAGTGTTCAAAAAAATACCGCTATTTCTGCTCAAAACCATATCCGGGTAAGATCATCAAAATGAGGTGTAAATCAATGAGAGGCATCATTCTGGCAGGCGGCAAAGGTACTCGTTTACATCCCAGCACTATTGGAGTAAGCAAACAAATGCTCCCGGTTTACGATAAACCAATGATTTATTACCCGCTATCAATGTTAATGTTAGCCGGCATCCAGGAGATTCTAGTAATCAGTACCCCGGATGATCTACCCGGTTTTCAACGATTGCTGGGAGACGGCGCCCAGTGGGGACTTACTTTTTCATATGCTGAACAAAATGAACCGCGCGGTCTGGCTGAAGCATTTATTATTGGACGGGAATTTATTCAGAATCAGCCCGTAAGTTTGATTCTTGGTGATAATATTTTTTATGGCCAGGGGCTTGCCTCTGTCCTTGTGGATGCAGCATCTCTGCAGCACGGTGCGATTGTCTTTGCCTATCCAGTCAGGGACCCTGAACGTTACGGTGTGGTGGAGTTCGATCTAAACGGAAATGCCATAAGTCTTGAAGAAAAACCCCTTAAACCAAAATCCAGTTTTGCAGTACCCGGCATCTATTTTTATGATGGACAAGTATCAGCCATGGCTGCAAACCTGGAGCCATCCAAACGAGGCGAGATTGAAATTACTGATCTCAACCGCATTTATCTCGAAAATGGTTCGCTGCAAGTGCGCGAACTGGGGCGAGGTATTGCCTGGTTGGATGCGGGAACGCATGAATCCTTGCTTCAAGCAGCCAATTTTGTGCAGGCAGTCGAAGATCGCCAGGGATTGATGATTTCATCTCCGGAAGAAATTGCTTACCGACAAGGTTACATCAGCAAGGATAAGTTACGGCAACTTGCCGGAACTCTGGGCAATAACAGCTACAGTCAATATTTATTGAAGCTCGCCAACCAATAACAGCATACAAAAAACATCAGTCATCCAATCAAACAAAAGCGAGTGAAGAGCATGAAAATTTTATTATTAGGGAAAAACGGCCAGCTTGGTTGGGAACTTCAACGCACGCTGGCCCCCCTGGGACAAATAATTGCTCTTGACTATGAAGAACTTAATTTGGAAGATTTCGATGCAGTGCGTACAACAATACGCCAATTTCGGCCCCAGTCAATCATAAACGCTTCCGCTTATACAGCCGTGGATAAGGCAGAGAGCGAAACCAAAAAAGCTTTTGCGATTAATGGGAACATCCCCGGGATTATTGCCGAAGAAGCTTTAAAGCTGGGTGCAAGTCTGATCCATATTTCCACCGATTATGTTTTTGACGGCACAAAGGGCAGCCTGTACAATGAAAGTGATGCAACTCACCCGCTGAGTGTTTACGGCAAAAGCAAACTGGCAGGTGAAGAAAATATTTTCGCAACCGGTGGAGCATTTTTAATATTCCGAACCAGCTGGGTTTACAGCCTGCGGCGAGGCAGCTTTGTTAGTAAGACGCTAGAATGGGCAAGGCAACAGGAAAAAATGCGAGTAGTGAATGACCAGATTGGCAATCCTACCTGGGCACGGTTGCTGGCTGAGGTTATCTCGTTGGTGGCGGCAAAGGGAAATGGCACAATCCGGGATCTTTCAGGGGTTTATCATCTGGCCGGCAATGGCTTTTGCAGCCGCCTGGATTGGTCAAAGAAAATCCTGGAACTTGATCCGAACCAGCATGAACAGATAGTTAAAGAAATTTCACCTGCCCTTACATCTGACTTCCCTACACCTGCCACGCGGCCATTATTTTCAGCGATGGATTGCGAACACTTTAAGAACACGTTCCAATTGGCGTTACCCGAATGGCAGGATGCTTTACAACTTGCAATGAGTTAGATTTCCAGGGTTTAATAAGCCCCCCGTCCCTGCAAAGCGGTGATCACCGTGTGCATTAATATATGCATATCCAGCCAGATGGACCAGTTTTGCACATAATAAACATCAAGACTCACACGCTCCTCATAGTTCAGATTGTTGCGGCCCGATATTTGCCACATACCCGTCATACCTGGCAAAACCTGCTTGTATATTTCAAAATCATCATGATAGAGCGGAATTTCATCAGCCACAATTGGGCGCGGACCAATCACGCTCATTTCCCTTTTCAATACATTCCACAATTGCGGAAGTTCATCCAGGCTGGTGCGCCGCAAAAAGTTGCCCACGCGGGTAATACGCGGGTCTCGCTTAAGTTTAAAATTCTGCTCCCATTCCACCCGAAGCGCCTCATCTTTTTCAAGGTAATGCTCAAGCACCTTCTCTGCATTTAGCATCATAGACCGGAATTTCCACATAAGAATTTCTTGACCATTATGTCCAACGCGCTTTTGAGAATAGAATATTGGGCCTGGGCTGTCCAATTTAATCACCACAGCAATCAAAACAAATAGGGGAATTAATATTGGAAGACTGACGGTGATTAATGCCAGATCAATAAAGCGCTTGATCACCTGCTGGGTCGGGTCAATTAGCTGATGAGTAACCTCCAAACCCAATTGTTCAACTAGATGTAAAGGTGTAAACCAGACAGAACCAATGCGGGCTTCGTCGAACATAACGATCACACGCTTAAAGCGATGCGAGCGATCCAACAAAACGTTTTTCACAGCGCCAAGCGGCGCTTTTTGCGGAACGATAATGGCAATATCGATATCCCGAAAAAGAGATTTGCCTTCCCATGCAACAGGTTGTTTTTCAGACGGAGATGGAAATACTATACGAATAGAGGATGTTCTGATGCATAAAACGGGCCACAAACCGATTAATCGGTTTTTACGAAGGCTGGTGTAAATTCTCTCAGCACCATCACCCTCCCCCACCACCACAACTGGTACACCCCACAAACCAAGGAAAACTGCCAGCCGCCGAAAAATCTTACGTAAAACCGGCGCAGTAAAAAGCATGAGCAACCATGTTATTGCCAACACAGCGCGAGACCACGAGGTAACATTCCTCAAATAAAAACTTAACCCCATCAGGGCAAACATGCCAAGCGATGTGCTGATGGTCAACCGTCGCAATTCTTCAACCGGGCCGATACCAATGCCCGGGTACATACCTGTGAGCAAGTAAATACAAAGGATTAACCCCGCGATTGGCAATACCAAAGATAAGTAAAAACTCACCGAGAAATCAGATCGCACATAGCTCCAGCTCCAAATAGCCACTCCAATTGAACCGCTCACGCAAAAAAAGTCACTAAAAACCATAAAAGCAGCCATGACCATGCGTGGATGCATACCAAAGGGTGTCTTTTTACTCTTCTCGTAAAAATCGCGATCTTTTTGAATCACTTGTGGTGTCATAAAATTCCTTCTAGCGTGTAAATGCTTGTTCCCCAATTAAGATTATACAATGAAGCTGTGATCCATTTTTTAAAGGCAAGAAACAAGCAGTTCCAACGTTTGTCGAGCCGTTTGATCCCAAGAAAATTTTCTGGCTTGTTTCAATCCATCCTGGCATAAAACAACCGCCAGATACGAATCAGCCAAAAATTTCTGAACGGCTAAACCAAGGTCTGCGATATTATCAGGATCAAAATACATCACGGCATTGCCTCCCACCTCAGGCAAGGATGCAGCAAATGAAGATATGACCGGGCAGCCACAACTCATAGCTTCCAACACTGGCAAGCCAAAACCTTCATATTGGGATGGAAAAATAAACCCCAATGCATTTTCGTAAAGCGCTTTTAATTCTCGATCATTTACATAGCCTAAAAAATGCACATTGGCTGGTATGGACTGCTTTTGAGATGACTGGAATACCCGGTTATATTTTCCTCCGGCAACGGCAAATTCTATTGGAGATTTTACCCGCTCAGCCAGTTGTAAAACACTGGCAAAGTTTTTATGCGTACTCTGACTCGCTACTGTGAGAAAATATTTTTTGATTGAAAGCTCATTCTTATCTAAAATGGAAGTGTCTGCTTCGATACTAGTAAGATGGTCTCCTCCCAGTAAGATAACTTTAAACCGATCAGTTGGCAAAACGAGGTATTTTGCTAGCTCTTTTTGTGAAAATTCAGAATCCGTAAGCACCCGTTTTGAAATACGCGCCAAAATATGAAAAATCAATGCGTACTTCGCACGAAACAAACTTGAATAAGCCTGTGGAACCGCAAAAGTGGATGCATCGTGAATGGTGACCACTTGATTTGAATAAAAAAGCGGTCCGGTATTACCAGGAGAAAACAATAGCTTACCGCCTACATTCAGCGGCAGATCTAGTTGTTCCCAGGCATTATCTTGGTAAAAACCCACCTGGCGCACTTCAATATTTTCCCAATGGATATGCGCATACTCGCCTTTGGGAGCCAGGCAAACCATTCGCACATCCTGGTAGGCAATTTCTTTCAAGATAATATCAATATGGGCCAATAACTCAAGAGCATAACGTTGAACCCCTGTAACCTGTTTTGAAAGAAATTTACCATTAATGTAGATTGTTTCTGGCATATTATCCCAACTTATGAAAGTCGTTCCAGGTATTTTCCACAAATTGAGCTATTTCGCTGCGAAAACGCTGATTAGAGAATCTTTCCGCATGGGACCGGCAATCACGTGAATCAATGGTCAAATTTTCAAATTGCATGACGGCAGATATGATCGCATCTGCACTCTGCAAATCAAAAAACAGCCCGGTACGCCCCGGTAAGGCCTGCCCGCGTACTGTCTCCCTGGAACCTCCTTCCCCAAATGCAATTACAGGGGCACCGCAAGCCTGGGCCTCGAGCGGCATGATCCCGAAATCCTCTTTGGCGGCAAAGATAAAAGCACGGCAACGACGTAAATTATCTCGTAACACATCTGAAGGCTGGAAACCAAGCCAGGTAATATTGCCGCCAAATAAGTGTTTTAACCGTGGCAGCTCCGGGCCATCTCCGATGATAATCAACTTTTTATCGGGCATAGCTCGAAAAGCTTCAACGATCAAATCGATCCGTTTGTATGGCACAAAACGGGATGCGGTAAAGTAAAAATCATCACGTTGATGCCCCTGCTGAAACGCAGCTAGATCTTCCGGGCAAAAATAATCCGTATCCACTGGGGGATAAATCACTTGAGATGGACGACGATAGATTTTCTGGATTCGCCTTGCAATAAACTCTGAATTCGCAATTAGTATATCCGGGCGATTTGCAGAACTAGCATCCCACAAACGGATATAGTGCAATAATATACGGGCAACAACACCTTTAATGCCTTTCATACCACTATTTTCGAGGTATGCATTCTGCATATCCCATGCATACCGCATCGGAGTGTGAATATAGCTAATATGAAGCTGGTCCAGCCCGGTAATAACCCCTTTTGTTACAGCATGGCAATTTGATAAAACTACATCATATCCAGATAGATCTATTTGTTCAACCGCCAAAGGCATGAAAGGCAAATAACTGCGGTAATTTTTGGCATTAATGAATGGCATTTTTTGGAGAAACGTTGTCTCAACAGCATGTCCTTTTAAAAGATAGCGCTGATCTTGTGGCAAGAAATTTATTAAACTGAATAAGTCTGCATCTGGAAAAACCTGCAGAAGCTGTTCAACCACTTTTTCTGAGCCGCCCAAAGCGGTAAACCACTCATGAACGATGGCAATTTTCATCATAAAAGTAATAAATGGCCGGATTTGGCTCTGTATTTATCTTGCAATTCTGTTGCAATTATCACGGGAATGCGTGAACGAAATAAGCGTGAGAACAAATCCATTTATTATTCTCCATACATTCTAAGGTTAGATAATTATACTCGTATCCTTTGAAAGACAAAGACTGGGTGGTATGCAAGCCTATCGTATTTCACCTTTTGAGAATTGTGGGGCTGCATCTATTATTTTTAGGAGATACATATTAAACTGGCAGCAAAGACAATTAAACCATTTGCAGGCAATCCTGCGAGATTTATTAATAAGTTGGATTGCCAAAATATTATTGAGACGGTTAGAAATTAACTCTTTCATGCCAATAAAACCAGAAATCCCTGTTTTCGCAGGGATTTCTTTTTTATTCATACAATATTGAGCTAAAACCGAACTGATAAACTAGAGTACAGAACGAATTTTCTCGAGGCCAAGCTCAATATTTTTAATAGAATTGGCATAAGACAGGCGCAAGTAACCTTCACCATATTCGCCAAAAGATGAACCCGGCAAAAGCGCTACGCCGGCTTTTTCCAGAATAAGGTTGGCGAGTTCGTTGGAACTCATCCCGGTACCTTTTATGTTGGGAAAAACATAAAATGCGCCTTGAGGCACCTGGCAATGGAAGCCAGGAATAGCATTCAGACCGTCAACGATCAGATCACGGCGGCGCTGATATTCGGCAACGACTGCATTCACCTGGTCTTGTTGTCCAAGTACCGCTTCCACACCTGCGAACTGGGTAAACTGGGCAGTTGAACCAATGGAATGGGTCAACAGCAACCCTACCCGGTTTGCCAATTCGCGCGGCATGATACCGTAACCCAACCGCCAGCCCGTCATCGCATATGTTTTTGAAAAGCCATCCACGATAATAGTGCGCCCTTGCAACCCTGGGATTGTCGCAATTGATGGTACGGCTAATCCATCATAAACAATGCGGGCATAAATCTCATCTGACATAACC
>JBBRWF010000061.1:0-13163 GCA_038249405.1 Anaerolineales bacterium | reverse complement strand
GATCCCATCAAATACCTGGGACCATTGATCATTGCCAGCCGCAATACCCCGGTGCGCATCAAGTTCACCAACAGCCTGCCTACTGGCGAAGCTGGCGATCTGTTCCTGCCGGTCGACACCAACGTAATGGGCGCAGGCCTTGGCGGGCGTACCGCTGCTGGCGCACTCTGCAACCCTGAAGAACCCCAGACTGGCGCTAATATTTGCGCTCCTTACACTGATAACCGAGCCACCCTGCACATGCACGGCGGCCTGGTCCCGTGGATCAGCGACGGCACCCCGCACCAGTGGGTCACCCCGGCTGGCGAGACGACCCCTTATCCAAAGGGGGTTAGTGTGCGCTACGTGCCAGATATGTGGTACCTGAACGGTGTTGTTGTGCCTGCAGGCACCCCCGGCGCAACCAACAACCCCGGCGATGGCTCTCTAACCTTCTACTACAACAACCAGCAGAGCGCCCGCTTACAGTTCTACCATGACCATGCCTACGGCATCACCCGCCTGAACGTATATGCCGGTGAAGTAGCTGGTTACCTGGTAACTGACGAGATTGAACAGGACCTGATCAATGGCACGAATGTGACCGGCGTCAACCCTGGTCTGGACAATGTGCTGCCTGGTGTGGGCGTTCCGCTCATCATCCAGGATAAGAGCTTCGTTGATGAAACCACTATCAGTACTCAGGACCCCACCTGGCGTTGGGGCACGGGCGTAAAAGACCCGCTAACCGGACGCCGCGCTCCCAAAACCGGCGACCTGTGGGTTTCCAGCGTTTATATGCCCGTTCAGAACCCGTGGGATACCATTGGCGGCGCCAATGCATTTGGCCGCTGGCAGTACGGCCCATGGTTCTGGCCGCCCACAGAAAATGTGACTCATCCGCCAGTAGCGAATGAATATTACGACCCGAACTGTGATGCATCAGCCGGATGGTGTGAACCGCCCATGCGTCCCGCCAGTTCAACCCCGTCCATGGGTATGGAGGCCTACAACGATACTATGCTGGTGAACGGCACAGCCTACCCGTTCATGAACGTGGACCCGAAGATCTACCGCTTCCGCGTTTTGAACGGCGCTAACGACCGCTTCGTCAACCTGCAGATGTACGTGGCAGACCCGACTCAGTCCAACCCCTACGCGGGCATGACCGAAGTCAAGATGGTGGACGCGGTGGCCAACCCGCTCTACCCTGCCACCTTCCCGGGCGACGGCCGCGTTGGCGGCGCCCCGGATCCCCTTATGGCCGGCCCGGCATGGATCCAGATCGGTACCGAAGGCGGCTTCCTGCCCGCGCCGGTAGTGATTGAAAACCAGGCCATTACCTGGCAAACGAACCCCGGTCTGTTCAACGTAGGCAACGTGCTCGATCACTCGCTGCTGATCGGCAACGCCGAACGCGCCGACGTACTCGTAGACTTCAGCCAGTATGCTGGTAAGACCATCATTCTCTACAATGACGCTCCGACCGCCTTCCCGGCGCTCGACCCGCGCTATGATTACTACACTGGCAGCCCCAACCAGATGGATTCCGGCGGAGCGCCGACCACGCTGGCTGGCTACGGCCCAAATACCCGCACCATCATGCAGTTCCGCGTTTCTGGCACAGCTGCAGGCACTTTCCCGAACAACGCCTACAATCCTGCCTACCTAGCTCTGCTCGAAAGCGCGTTTGCCAAAGGCCCTGCCCCCGAAAAACGCGGCGTCTTTGAACGCGGCTCAGAACAGATTATCGTGCCGCAGGCCGCTTACAACAGCGCTTATGGCACAAACACCCCTGATGACGCTTCTCAGTATGTGAAGATCACCGACCGGGGTATGACCTTTACTCCCTATGGACAGACACAGCCTGTCACTATCACCTTCCAGGAGAAGGCCATTCACGATGAAATGGGCGCCACTTACGACCCGAATTACGGTCACATGGGCGGCATGCTCGGTCTGGAAATCCCTGGCACAAACAACCTGAACCAGAACATCATCCTGTACGGCTATGCCGTGCCTCCTGTGGATGTGATGAGCGATTCTGGACTTGCGCAGATCGGCACCCTGGGTGACGGCACGCAGCTCTGGAAGATCACGCACAACGGCGTAGATACCCACCCAATACACTTCCACCTGGTCAATGTACAGGTGATTAACCGTGTGGGTTGGGACGGATTGCTGCTGGTTCCAGATGCCAACGAACTTGGTTGGAAGGAAACCCTGCGCATCAACCCGCTGGAAAGCACCATCGTAGCCATGCGCCCAGTAGCCCCCACACAGCCCTTTGAACTGCCCGACAGCATCCGCCTGATCGAACCGGCCATGCCCGAAGGCGCGATTCTGATGGGTCCTCCTGGTGGCTTTATTGATCCCGGCCTCAACAAGATCACGGTTACCAACCGCCTGGTCAACTACGGTTGGGAATACGTCTGGCACTGCCACATCCTGAGCCATGAAGAAATGGACATGATGCACCCGTTGGCCTTCACCACCGCACCATGGGCGCCCACTAACCTGGCTATGAACACCCCCGGTGTACTGACATGGACAGATAACTCGATCGCAGAAACCGGTTTCAGGCTGCAAAGGGCCACAGATGCAGGGTTCTCACAGAATCTATCCACATTCCCAATCGGCAAGGATGTCTTCACCTTCACCGACCTGACCTACAATACCAGTGTGGCTTACTATTACCGCCTGTTTGCCGATAACACGATCGGTGATGGCACAAATTACGGTGCTGGCACGGTTGGCTTCCCAACTATGACCTCCAGCTCAGTTTCCAACATGCTGTTTGTAGCCAGCCTGGCCCCGCAAGTAGCCATCACCGGTAACACCGGCACCGGCAACGTGACCCTGAGCTACACAGATGTAACTGCCAAGACGGTTGTCTCGGACGCGGCTGGCAATTACAGCATCACCGTCCCTGCTGGCTGGAACGGTGTAGTCACACCCTCTAAGGCTGGAAATAGCTTCATTCCTTTGAACCGAACCTATGCAGCCCTGGCCGCCAGCGTTGCGGGTGAGAACTACAGCACTTTCAGCAAGATCGCCCCTGTAAGCGGCATGATCGGCTCTGTAGTTGCCCCCACCCTGGCCTGGTCGAATGCCGGCGCAACCGGTTATGAATACTGCGTGGATACCAGCAACAACGATACCTGCAATACCGCCTGGGTCAACGCCACCACCAACCTGAGCGCAGTGGCCGCCGGTTTGCTCAACGGCACCAGCTACTATTGGCAGGCTCGCGCCAACGGCGCTATCGAAGCCGATGGCGGCAACTGGTGGTCGTTTACGACCCAATCTGGAGCCTTCAGCAAACTGACCCCGGTCAATGCCAGTGCAGTTGCAGGCGTAAGCACCACCATCACCTGGGCTCCCAGCGCTGGCGCCACGGCATATTGGTACTGTTACGATATGACCAACAACGCCACCTGCGATAACCCGTGGGTCCGCGCGGGTACTGCTACCAGCGCCAAGATCTCCAATCTCATCCGTGGAAAGACCTATTACTGGCAGGTGCGTGCAGAAGCCGCTACCTTCCCGGTCTATGCCAACGGCGGCGCCTGGTACACATTTGAAACATCCTTTGCCAAGATTTCCCCAACAAACCTGACCAACGGTATCACTGGCTCAACCCGCACACTGTCGTGGGGCGCTGCTACTGGCGCAACAGCCTTTGAATACTGCATCGATAACAGCAATGACAAGGTTTGCGATACTGGCTGGGTGAGCACCGGAACAGCTACTACCGCATCCGTCAGCATTGTCCGCGGTCAGTCTTATTACTGGCAGGTAAGGGCCGTCACC
Source organism: Anaerolineales bacterium (assembly GCA_038249405.1). Classification (GTDB taxonomy): domain Bacteria; phylum Chloroflexota; class Anaerolineae; order Anaerolineales; family Villigracilaceae; genus UBA5195. Next base: position 9,371 of record JBBRWF010000061.1, on the reverse strand, counting down.
GGTACTATCTACACTTATGCAGATAAAGACACCTGGTGGTCATTCTCTACCCTGGCCGGATCGTTTGCCAAAACCAGCCCGGCAAACGGTGCTCTCGGAGTTTCGAAAAACCTGACTCTCACCTGGAACTCGAGCGCTGGCGCGACATACTTTGAGTATTGTCTCACCACTACTCCGCAGACCCTCGGCACCACTTGCGATACCACCTGGGTTCCGAACGGCACTGCCCTGAGCGTCAACCTGACCAACCTGACGCCCAACCAGATGTATTATTGGCAGGTGCGGTCATTCTTTGCGGGAGCGTATTACTACGGCAGCTCCAACATCTGGTGGAACTTCACGGTCGCGAATAATCCTCCTGGCGACTTCACCAAAGCCACTCCTGCTAACGCTTCAAATAACCTTACTTCCGCTCCCACTATCACCTGGAACAGCAGCACCGGCGCTGTATCCTATGAATACTGCGTGGATACCGTATTCAACACCGTCTGTGATACCACCTGGGTAACCAACGGCGCATCTACCACCAAGGCACTTAGCGGCCTATCCGCCAGCACTACATATTACTGGCAGGTTCGCGCAGTTAATCCGGATGGAGTCACTGTCGCAGATGTTGGAACCTGGTGGTCCTTCATGACCGCTCCGGGCGCCTTCAGCAAGAGCACCCCGGCCAACGCAGCCGCTGGTCTTGGTACAACAGTCTCACTCTCCTGGGCAGCCAGCAGCGGAGCCGCATCGTACGAAGTCTGTTTCGATACGACCAACGATAATGCCTGCACGACCTGGATCAATCGCGGCACCACAAGGTCTTACTCAGCCACCGGGCTTACCCGCGGGCAGACCTATTACTGGCAGGTTCGCGCAAATTCCGCCGGAGGCACAACTCTTGCCAACGCCGGCACCTGGTGGTCATTCTCCACAATCGCGGGCTCCTTCGTCAAGAGCGGTCCTACAAATAACGCCATCGGTATCTCGTTGACACCCAATCTTTCCTGGGGCTTCAGCACTGGCGCCACCGCTTATGAGTATTGTGTGACCACCGAAGCACAAACCACTGGCACAAGCTGCCCAAGTGGTTGGGTCACAAATGGTTCAGCGCAGGCTGTCACCTTGAGCACACCCCTCGCCAACAACACGAGGTACTACTGGCAGGTGCGTTCGCTCTACGCAGGCGCTTACTATTACGCAAATAGCAATGCCTGGTGGAACTTCCGCACGCTCCCATAAGATGTAATCTGTAACAAAAGAGCCTGTCGGGTTGAAAAACCTGGCAGGCTCTTTTTTACAAATATGTGTGCTTTTTCAGCAAGTGAAGGCAAAATATTTTTTTACACAAACCGACTGATATAATTTCAGGCTATCCACGAGTATGGTTCGGTTTTTCATTCTTCGGTGCAATGTTTTTTTATATAACCATTCGCGCGATAACACCCATTAACAAATATCCGCCTTCTTTAACCATGCTGGTGGATAGAATAAATAACTGGCGAAAATGATATCCATCATGGGTCAGTTTCAGCATTGTGCATTAAAATAACATACAAAAAGGAACATTTAATAATGAATGTATTCCTGCATAAGCTAATAAAAGAATTGGAATATTTATCCCCATTAATGCGCTATTTTTTCTCAAGGCACAGTTACAATTTCACAGTACCGCAGTTATGTTTTTTGTGTGAATGTTTGAATACTACTCGCGATGTGCCAGGTGCAATCGTTGAAGTTGGCTGTGCAGGGGGCTCAACCACCATCTTCCTTAATAAATTCATGGACGCGCGCAAAATTGAAAAGAAATTTGTTTGCATCGACACATTCTCGGGCTTTATTTCTGAGGATATTGAATATGAGGTATCTGAGCGGGGAAAAACGAAAGACCTTTACAAGAAGTCATTTAAGGTAAATAAGAAAAAGTGGTTTGATGGAACCATGAAAATGAACGGTATCAAGCGAGTGCATTCCATTCAAGCAGATGCCAATAAGTTTGACTTTTCTTCCTTAGGGAAAATTTCTTTTTGCCTGTTAGATGTTGACCTATACCGCCCGATGAAAAACTCACTACCCCAGCTGTTTGATGCCCTTTCGCCGAAAGGGATGATGGTTGTCGATGATTGCAATGAAAAAAATACTCGCTGGGATGGGTCTGATCAGGCATATAAAGAATTTTTAGCAGAGATTTCTTATCCGATGAGAATCGAAGAAGAAAAACTTGGTGTAATCGTAAAATCGGTATAAATCATCACCGCATATACTCTTCAACATATAAAATTTAGAATTGCCCATTTAGCGACTACTGAAATGAAGATATTGAAGTCCTTTTACAATCAACCAGGGTCTGCTGCATTTAACATACTGGCGAATCTTTCCGGGCGTTTCTGGTCATCGCTGCTCAGTCTATGGTCAGTACCCATATTCATCAGCATGCTGGGGGCAGAGTCATTTGGTTTAATCGGTTTTTTTTCCACATTTGATGTTCTTTTTAATTTTCTCGATTTTGGCCTGTCCACAACAATTAACCGAGAAATTGCGCGAAATATGGCACAGGGGGGCGATCCTGGAAAAAACAAATCCATCTTACGTACTTTTGAGACCATTTACTGGAGTACAGGCATCTTTATTTTACTCTGTATGCTGGCAAGTTCAGGCTGGATCGCCGCGAACTGGGTAAAAATTGACAATCTCTCTATTAGCGATGTAAGAACAGCGCTTATGGTAATTTCGGTGGCTTTTTGGGCGCGCTGGCCGGTTTCTTTATACACCGGCGTATTGCGCGGGCTTCAGACCCAGGTTATACAGAATGTTATTTTAGTTGTCAGTGCCACAGTCAAAGTTGCGGGTGGTATTCTGGCGCTCAACCTGTTAGCGCCAACCATACGTGTGTACGTAATATGGTATGCCTTTGCTTGCGTCTTCGAAATTACCCTGGTATCGCTGGCAGCCTGGGGACAACTTAACCGGATTTCACTCTCTTCAATCGCATTATTTGATTGGTCCGTCATTCAACGAACCTGGAAATTCGCCCTTTCATTCAACCTAACAGGCGTCATCGGGGTTTTGATCGCCTCCGCAGATCGCATTGTCATTAGCAAAGTGCTGCCGCTCAGCCAGCTGGGCTATTATTCGGTTGCATCCACCGCCGCAGGTGCAATGCCAATGGTCAGCACGGCATTAATGACCGCATTCTTTCCAAAATTTGTTAGCGCATCCGTTGAGAAAGATAACAGACTGCTCAACAAATCTTTTTGGTTCACCTTTGAACTATGCTGTTTCATCTCAATTGGGTTGGCTTTGTTCGTAGTATTTTATTCGCGCGAGCTGCTACAAATATGGACAGCCTCTAACGAAGTAGTTTTAAATGCCAATCTGCCGGTTGTATTCCTGGCTCTTGCGAACATGGTGAATGCAATTACGAGTGTTCCTTACACGCTGCTGGTGGCACAGGGACATACAAAAGTAACCCTGTTTTTTAATGTTGCAGCAGCAATAATTTTTATTCCTGCCCAAATTTTGATCATCCCGGTTTACGGATTGCCCGGTGCCGCAATCATTTTCCTCTTATTTAATTCAGCAATGCTGCTCTACTATCTATTTTTTACAAACCGGTTAATCATGCGAGGTAATTTTCTTAAACCAGTCGCAATGATCACTTCTTCATACGCCTTGATAGGTTTGTTCTGCATGGGTTTACCAGGATTGCTCTCAACCGGCATCACACAGATAATTATTCAAATTTTGTTTGGATTATTGTATATTCTCTTTGGCGTAGCAGTGTTAAAAAGCGGTCGAATGTATCCACGCGCCTGATCCCCCTCATTATTTACCTGGTTTAGCCAACATAAAAAAACGGCTTAATTGCCAGAATCAATAGGACTGCTATGAAAAAGACAATTAAAAGAATAATTAAGAATTTACCACTCTACTATCCAATTTACAATTGGTTTTCGTTACGCAAAGCGCAAAAGGACTTCGAAATATGGGAGTCGGCAGGAAAATCTGGCCTGCCGCCGCATAAAGCCAAACAACAAACATTGCGAAAATATGCAAATTTATACGGGTTACGGATACTCGTTGAAACAGGAACTTTTTATGGAGATATGGTTGAGGTAATGCAGTATGATTTTGAAAAAATCTATTCCATTGAGCTAAGCAACGAATTATACAAACAAGCAGTAAAAAGATTTTACAAAGCTAAAAACGTAGAGATCATTAAGGGAGATAGCGGTGTGGAACTACGGAATGTACTGAATAAGATTTCTGAACCTGCTCTTTTTTGGCTGGATGGGCACTACTCAGCCGGGAATACTGCAAAAGGAATTAAAGATACCCCCATACTTGAAGAATTGGACTGTATATTGGATGCTCCACATTCCAATCATGTCATCATCATTGACGATGCGCGCCTCTTTGGATCAAATCTGGCCTACCCCAGTCTGGATGAATTAAGCATCTATATAAAGGATAAGAGACCCGATGTGGAAATATTTATTGAGGATGACAGTATAAGAGTTACACCAAAGGGATAAGAGGAAATACACGGCTTTTTTTTATATTTATTGAAATCGCACCACCTTACTCTGAAAATGGAAATTATCCATGAACAATATTTGGGTTAGCATTTTCATCCAAACTTTTATAATAAGACACTTGGCAATGTCTAGTAGAATATTCAGCCATCCGTTTATGATACGAGACTAGTATCAGCAATTACGTAAATTCACCTATTTCCTGGATTCCGGTATGATACTCAGGTTTATTAGAAATCATCATAGAATCAAAATCGCTTTATTGAATATTACCAATTGGTATGCTCAAACAATTGGGCAACTGCCTTTTAGATGGCCGGCTGTCCCATTTGAGGTATATCAATTCTGGAAATCATTTTATCTATATAAAAAAATGAATGGAAATAATCAAGAAAATTTCCGGATTTATCCAATACTATTCCAGCATAAAAAGATATCTTTCGATTACCATTACACCTATCAATCTGCCTGGGCTGCGCGACGCCTGCTGAATGTAAAACCCGAAAAACATCTTGATATTGCCTCAGATCTGCGTTTTGTAACACAAATTTCTGCGTTTTTACCTGTCATTTATCTTGAATATCGCGCCCCAGGTATAGCTTTAACAAATTTAACTACTATTGAAGGGACCATCCACAGCCTCCCTTTTTCAGATCAATCCATTGATTCTTTATCCTGTTTGCATGTCATAGAACATATTGGTCTGGGGAGGTATGGCGATCCGGTAAACCCATCGGGGCACATCTTTGCTCTTAAAGAACTTGGACGGATTCTAGCTCCTGGCGGGCTTTTACTAATCTCCGTGCCTGTTGGAAAAGCGACAACGCTGTTCAATGCCCACCGTATATTTGACCCCGTCAAATTCCCTGCTCTTTTGCCTGGCCTAATACTGGAAGAGTTCTCCATTGTCACAACAAGCGGTAAGTTTATAGAGAAAACATCCCCGGAACATTTTACGCAGGAAGAATACGCTTGCGGATTGTATCTTTTGCGCCGCCCCATAAGATTATGAATCAAATCTCTATCCTGATATTGAGTTGTGACAGTTATGCCGACCTTTGGCCTGCTTTCTTTTCTTTTTTCTGGAAATATTGGCCCGACTGTCCTTACCCGGTTTACATGGCTTCAAACCAAAAAGCTTTCCCTGATGAGCGGGTTACCTCGATTTATCTTGGACCAGACCAGGGATGGGCAAGAGGTGCGAAAAAAGCCTTGGAAAGTATTCCCACGAAATACGTTCTATTGCTGCTTGAAGATTTCTTGATCTATAAAAAAGTCGATACTGAAAAAATCATCAAGAGCAGCCAGGAGTTTATTGAACTGGGAGGTAGCTACTTAAGGCTCCGGCCATTTCCACCACCAGATCAGCCTGTACCCGCTCAGAATATCTTTGGGCAGATAGAACCTGGAGCCCCGTACATGGTCGCGCTGCAGGCAGCCATATGGGAAAAGGATATCTTTCTCGCCTTGTTAAAGGAAAATGAGACAGCGTGGGATATGGAAATAAAAGGTTCTCTGCGCGCAAGCAGCCTTGCGAATAAGTTTTATTGCGCCTGGCAGCCCCTGCTTGTTTATACAGCTGCTGTAACCAGGGGTAAGTGGAGAATCTCCGCAATCCGCCTTTGCGATCGAGAAGGAGTCGCACTGGATCTGATATCACGACCAGTTATGACCCAAGGAGAGACACTCATTCGTAGTATTATAAGTTTATTTGGAAAAACAATCGCCATGTTCCCCTGGAAAGTCCGCCGTAAGATTGCCAACCGGCTCAGGCATCTGGGTCTATACCAGACACGAGGTAAGGTTGAATAACACCACGATATTTCGCGCAAATAATTATCCAGTGGTAATTATCATATCATTGAGTGTTATTCTGCTTACTGGTTTTTTTATTGGTTCAGGTTTTCTCAAACCTACCTTTTTAATTCTCGCTGGTCTGATTGTCGCCATTGTTTCAGCCATGGGCGGCCCTACTTTCGTACTAGGCATCCTCTATCCCATATTGCATCCTATTGGCCAATACCCTATCGTGATAGAGGAAATATCCATATCGCTGGAACGATTTGTACTGATCATCTGCGCTTTTATTTTTTTTGGCTTTATTTTTAATAGAAATAGAAAACTGCCGAGCCTACAAAAAAAGATATTGGCACCTATATTTTTATGGTTAGTATCTTCCCTGGTCTCAGGAATATTTAATCAGGGTAGTGATTGGTTTGTTATATTCGCTTTTTTACAAAAGCTATTTTTTTGCTGGTTCGTCTTTCTGGCGCTTTCTGAAAGAAACACACTGATTAAAGCATTGAATGTTTACGTAATCACCAGTTTTATCGCATCCATCTTCACTGTATTTCTATTTTTTCGCTCTGACACTATGAACATCATCCGGAATGCCAATTTCCTCTCGGGCGAGAGCCTGTCTGAAGGCTTGCTGTTTGGCATCGCCAGAGCAGGTTCAGGCGATATGATGGCGATTTGGATAGCTCTGCTGTTTTTTAAGCAAAACGACAATCAAAACATCAAAAAAACTATCTGGGCGGGAATCGCAATCTGGTTGGTTGGGGTTTCCATGTTGAGCTTACGTAGAGAGTACATTTTCGATATTATCATCGGCATTGTATTCATCGTTTTCTATAAGCCAATCCAGATGAGAAAACAGGGCGCATTCATCGGCCTTGCTATGATGGTTATATTATCCTCAGTTTTGCTGACTTCGCCCGAATGGCAGCGACGCTTATTCACAGAAACCACGTTAACGGTTCAAAACCAAAATGACCTCCGAACTCTGGCGCTGCGCAGATCCATTACTGCGTTTATTCAGCGTCCCTTGCTTGGTTACGGGCCAGGCTCTTATGAATATGTAATTCCAGCCCAGCCTGGAAATGATTTAATCTCTTCACGCGAAGAATTCCGCGCACACAATTCATTTGCCTCCGTTGCAGTGGAAACCGGTTTGTTTGGCCTGGTAGGACTTGGTATTTTTTTAGGTGTTATAGCGGCTGATTTACACCGCAAAACAATGCGCCAGACACCGGCATTGGAACAAGATTTTATTCCCGCGTTTGCAATGCTTTTCCTGCTGCAAATCTTGCTTTCGATATCATTTGGGAATGGATTGATCATAAATCTGATCTGGTTTTGGATCGGCATAGTAGTCAGTATAGGCTTCGGAAAAAATTCAGTACTGGAAAAATCCAGATGAATGAATCCCCATTTTTCAGTATTTTTGTATCTGTCTATAACAGACCAGAAGAAATTAAGCGCTGCGTTCAAAGCTGCCTGGAACAATCCTTTGGGGATTTCGAGGTAATTGTTGTAGATGATTGCTCCACAGATCGCACTTATGCCGAGCTTGAGAAAATCACTGACCCACGCGTAAAGCTAATTCGGCATTCGGTCAACAAAGGACAGGGAGCGGCTCGCAACAACGGAGTAGCAGCTGCCAAAGGCGATTGGCTGATCCGCCTGGATAGCGATCATGCATTGCTTTCAGGCGCTCTGGAAAACTTGCACCAAAAATGCCTTGCTATTCCTCATGAAATAGATAATATCGGCGCCCGCTATCGCTGGGATACTGGCCAGATCACCCCTTATTCCGTTCCTGAACAGCCGCTCGACTATCCAGCGCGCATCAGGTGGGCAGAAGCGGAAGGTGGACACGACTATGTCTCCTGCTCAAGGCGCAGGGTATTCCAAAGAATGCGCTGGTTTGAGTGTATGGATACGAACAGCCTTATGCAGCTTGATCAAGCCTCGATGTTTTTAACCCAGATGTATCCAGATGAAATTGCGATGGAATATTCTGACAGCCCCAGTATTTTACGTTCTCCTGCAAAACTGCGCTGGAAAATGCGCACAAAATGGGCGCATGCCCAGGCAGATTATCTCGAGCTACTTCTATCAAAACACGGCGAAGCACTTCGAAAATATGGTCCCTGGCAATTTAAAAGAGCGCTGCGCTTCGCAGCTTTTTATTCTTTTTTATCTGGGAGAAAAATGAAAGGGCTGAACTATTCTGTACGTTATTTAAAGACCGCACCAGGATCCTTTTCTGGCTGGATGTTATTGATCTTCGGAGTGATAGGCCCGGCCGCCATGGAATTTGCGTATATTCTCCGCGATCGGTTTGCGTTGGAAGATCTCGCACAACAGTAACGTAAATATTCGGATAACATGAAGATCCTTCTCCTTATAGATAATTTTGGAACAGGCGGCGCTCAACGCCAGCTTGTTAATCTTGCACTAGGACTGCACAAACGCGGGTTGGATGTGGCATTTTTTTGCTACGCAACAGGCTCACTTCTTGCAGATGAAGTAATGCTTGCGAACATACCGATCCATTTCCAACAAAAAAAATCTCGCTTCTCGTTGGAAATCATTCTGAAATTGCGAAAATTTTTACGTGCCGATAAGTTTGACCTGATTTTATCTTTTCTGCCAACCCCCAATTTTTATGCAATCTCTGCGGCACAATTCCTCATGCAAAAGCCGCGTGTTATCGTTTCAGAACGTTCTTACGATCCTCCCACCGGCGCGACCACGATCAACAAATTTATTCGCATTTTTTATATTTTTGCAGATCATATTACTGTCAATTCCAGGCACCAAACTGAGAATTTAAAGCGTAATTACCCCTGGCTGAAAAAGCGGATCAGTACAATTTACAACGGTTACGATCTGGGTCGTTTTTCGCCAGGGAACAATGAAAGTGATAAAGAAAAGCCTTTGAAAGCCCTGGTAATAGCAAGCATCTCAACCATCAAAAATGGTCTTTGCCTGGTGCGCGCATTACAAGCATTAAAGCAGCGCGGCATTCCCGTTGAAGTATCCTGGGTGGGGCGACAGGATATG
>JBBRWF010000060.1:0-13182 GCA_038249405.1 Anaerolineales bacterium | reverse complement strand
TTTCTCTAAAAGAGGTGCAATGTTCTGTAAAAGTGCTAAAATCTCTGGCATGGGCTTCTCGGGTGAGTTGGGTTGTCGAAGACTTCAACTCTACTCGAAAAGCCCTATTTCTTTCAACTAATTTTGGCGAAGGTATTGTTAATAAGCAGGGGATATTATTTATGAGCGCCATGGTTACCAACTTCCACGAGTTATATCAAAGTTACTCACAAGACATTTACCGTTTTGCCTACTGGCTTTGCGGAAATTCGCAGGATGCGGAAGACATTACATCCGAAACCTTTGTGCGCGCTCTGACGGTCACAGATGAGATCAGGACAGAAACGGTCAAAGGATACTTGCTGACCATTGCCAAGAATCTGGCTTTCAAACATGCAAAACGAGAAAAACGCTTTAGTCCTCTCAACCCGTTTTTGCGCGAAACATCCGGCGGGCCGGAACAACAAGTGGAAACGTCTGTGGAGCTGCAAGATGTTTTGTGTTTTCTACAAACCATGCCAGAGATGGACCGTGCGGCTCTCATTCTGCGCATCCAGGAAACCCTGCCCTACGAAGAAATTGCCAGGATACTTGGGGTTTCGCTTGCGGCTGCCAAGGTCAGGATCCACCGGGCGCGATTGAAACTAACCGCTTATCGCATTAACCAGGAGCTGAAAGAAACATGAAAATCACACGCAATATCGTTATCGACTTATGGCCTGTTTACCAATCCGGGGAAGCCAGCCAGGACACACGCGATCTGGTGGAAGCCTATTTAGCAGATGAGCCTGAATTTACCAATATGATCAATGCCCAACAGGAACAGGAATTCAAATTAACGCAAGCCCCAATAGAACTACCCAAGGAGATCGAAATGGAAACCCTCGAAAAAACAAAAAAAATACTCTGGCAGCGCTCACTGTACACTGGCCTGGCCATTTTCTTTACTCTATTTGCCTTTACTTTTAACTTCGATACGAAAGGCGTACACTGGATATGGGAAGGCATGCCGGTTGTGTCTGGAATTTGCCTGGCTGTTGGAATCTTTTTCTGGGCCAAACTGGCTCACACAACAGGGAAATTAAAGGGGTCAAATTTGTAACATTTTGCCACATACCAGGCACTTACAAAAGGGCAGACGTGAGTCCTGCCCTTTTGTGTTAAACTTGGTCGAAATTTTAAGATTGGATAAAACCCTATGCGTTATCAAGGTCTGCTCAATAAATACGGCGCACTGCTCGACCTGCCGAGCCATACCCAACCCGTCAGCTTGCTGGAGGGCAACACGCCCATAATCCCTGCCGAACGCCTGGCAAGCCATCTGGGCGGCGGATTTGAGCTTTTTGTTAAATTTGAAGGCCTCAACCCGACCGGTTCATTCAAAGACCGCGGCATGACCGCCGCTGTCAGCGAGGCGCTCGGGCGCGGCGCGAAAACGGTGATCTGCGCCAGCACCGGCAATACCGCGGCTTCTGCGGCGGCCTACGCAGCGCGCGCCGGGCTGAAATCAATTGTACTGATCCCGCAGGGCAAGGTAGCGGCTGGAAAATTGGCCGGGGCAATTGCCTACGGCGCACAGGTCATTCAGATTGACGGTTCTTTCGATGACGCCCTGACAATGGTGGTACAAATTTCAGATAAGCACCCGATCTGCCTGGTGAACTCAATCAACCCCTACCGCATCGAAGGCCAGAAAACCGGCGCCTTTGAAATTTGCGACACCCTGGGGCATGCCCCGGACTGGCTGTGCCTTCCTGTGGGAAACGCCGGGAACATCAGCGCCTACTGGGCGGGATTTAAGCAGTATGAAGGTCTCAAAAAGACCGGTCTGCCGCAGGTGCTGGGTGTACAGGCCGCGGGCGCAGCACCGCTGGTGCTGGGTCACCCGGTGGAAAAACCGGAGACCGTGGCGACCGCCATCCGCATTGGCAAACCGGCGCGCGGCGAACAGGCACTGGAAGCTGCGGAACAATCCGGCGGGCGCATTATCGCTGTCAGCGACGATGAAATCCTGTCCATGCAAAGACTGCTGGCCTCACTGGAAGGCATCTGGGTTGAACCGGCCTCAGCCGCCGGGCTGGCAGGACTGGCACATGAGATCGCAGCCGGTACGTTCAAGGCGCAGGGCCAGCGCATCGTGACGATCTGCACCGGGCACGGCCTGAAGGATCCAGACATCATCACGCGCGACATGGACAAGCCGCGCATCGTGGCGACCAATTTACTGGCATTGGAAGAGATCATTTTAAAGTAGGCAGTCAGAAACGCAGGAAAAAGCCATGAAAATTCACGTAAAAGTGCCTGCCACCACCGCCAATCTAGGCCCCGGGTTCGATGCCCTGGGGCTGGCTCTCGATCTATGGAACGAGGCCGAATTTGTTGCCACTGATGACAGGCAGATCACCCTGACTATCTCTGGAGAAGGCGAGGGCAAGTTGCCCACAGATGCCAACAATCCGATCGTGGAGGCGGCGCTGCAAATCTATGACCTGGCAAAAAAACCCTGCACCGGGATACGCATCCACTGTATCAACCGCGTCCCGCTCAGTTCCGGGTTGGGCTCCAGTTCCACGGCTATGCTGACCGGGTTATTGGGTGCGAATGGGCTGCTGGGCAATCCTTTTACGGATGAGGAAATCCTGAAGCTGGCGATTGAGAATGAAGGCCACCCGGATAACGTGGCACCTGCCATGTTGGGCGGGCTGGTGGCCTCAATCGTGTACGAGGGCCGGGTCATTTCGCTCAAACTACCAACGCGCGCCAACCGTTCGCCCATGCACGTCACCATCGTACTGCCCGATTTTGACTTTCCCACCCGGCAGGCGCGCGCCATCCTGCCCAAGCAGGTGGATCGAAAAGACGCCATTTACAATATCAGCCGCGCGGTATTGGTCACCGAGGCGCTGCGCACCGGCGACCTGGACCTGCTCGGCAAGGCCATGACAGATGCACTGCACCAGCCTTACCGCCTGCCGCTCATCCCCGGCGCGCAAGCTGCGATGGATGCCGCCCGCCACGCTGGCGCCGCGGCAGTGGCGCTCTCGGGAGCCGGGCCCAGCCTGATCGCTTTCTCCCCTAAAGAGGACCCGGTCATTGGCGCAGCTATGAAACGTGCCTTTGAAGCGGCCGGGTTAACCGCTCGGATTTTTGAACTTGGCACAAGTTATGAAGGCGCAGAAGTCCTGATTGTGTAATCCTGTCCATTTTATGCTACACTTTTGGAATGGAAACCCTTTCATCCGCCATCAATCCGCAATCTGAAGATTATTTAGCAAATTCTGAACACCAACGGGCTCTGGCGACGCAGCTCCAGCAGCGACTGGAACTTGTGGGCCAGGGTGGCGGGGAAAAATACCGCCAGCGTCACGAAGAACAGGGCAAGCTGTTTGTGCGGGAACGTATTGAAGCCCTGCTGGACCCCGGTTCGCCATTTTTGGAACTGGCTTCGCTGGCAGCCTGGGAAATGTATGACAACGGCGCCCCGGCAGCAGGCGTGGTCACTGGCATCGGAAGAGTATCTGGACGAGAAGTATTGATCGTCGCCAACGATGCAACCGTCAAAGGCGGCACCTACTTCCCGATGACGGTGAAAAAACACCTGCGCGCCCAACAGATCGCCGAAGAAAATCATTTGCCCTGCCTGTATCTGGTCGATTCAGGCGGGGCTTTTTTGCCTTTGCAAGCCGAAGTCTTTCCAGACGCCGAGCATTTTGGACACATTTTCTACAACCAGGCACGCATGAGCGCCAAAGACATCCCGCAGATCGCGGCAGTGATGGGAAGCTGCACGGCTGGCGGGGCCTACGTCCCGGCGATGAGCGATGAAGCAGTGATCGTCAAAGGCACAGGTACGATCTTTCTGGGCGGGCCGCCGCTGGTCAAAGCCGCCACAGGCGAGGAAGTGAGCGCCGAGGAATTGGGCGGAGCGGATGTGCATACCCGTAAAAGCGGCGTGGCAGATCACTACGCGGAGGATGATGAGCACGCCATCCAGATCCTGCGCGACATCGTGGAAGGGCTGGGGAACAGGCCCAGGGGCACCTATTTGGAAGCGCTGGAACTGAAGCCACCCGAAGAACCGCTCTACCCAACAGAAGAAATTTACGGCATCTTGCCACGCACATTCCGCGAAAGCTATGATGTGCGCGAGATCATTGCCCGGCTGGTGGACGGCAGCCGCTTCCGCGAGTTTAAGGCACGCTACGGCACGACGCTGGTGACCGGGTTTGCGCACATCCAGGGCTACCCGGTGGGAATTATTGCCAACAACGGGGTGCTGTTCAGCGAATCCGCGCTGAAGGCAACCCATTTTATTGAATTGTGCAATCAGCGCGGCATTCCGTTACTCTTTCTGCAAAATATCACCGGGTTCATGGTGGGACGCGAGGCCGAGGCGGGCGGGATTGCACGCGATGGCGCCAAAATGGTGCACGCCGTCGCCAATGCGCGCGTGCCCAAACTGACGGTGGTGATCGGCGGCTCGTTTGGCGCCGGGAATTATGCGATGGCTGGCAGGGGCTATGCGCCGCGCTTTTTGTGGATGTGGCCGAACGCGCGCATCTCAGTTATGGGCGGCGAGCAGGCTGCCAACGTGTTACTGACCGTTAAGCAGGATCAACTGGCGCGCGAGGGTAAGCCCGCGCTGACCCCGGCGGAAGCTGAGCAGTTCAAACAACCGACTCTTGAAAAGTATGAGTACGAAGGCAGTCCGTATTATTCTTCGGCGCGGCTGTGGGATGACGGCGTGATTGACCCGGCCCAAACCCGGCAAGTGCTGGGGCTGGCACTTTCGGTAGTGTTGAATGCGCCGGTGGAAGAACATCATTTTGGCGTTTTCAGAATGTAAACATTACAAAGCACTTACAGGGACTCAATATGAAAATCCTGATCATCGGCGGCACACGTTTTGTGGGACGGCACCTGGTGAATGCAGCGCTGGCGCGCGAGCATTCAGTCACTCTATTTAACCGTGGAAAATCCAACCCGGCGCTGTATGCGGGAAATGCGCAGGTTAAGAGCATTCAGGGCGACCGGGAGAAAGACCTGGCCCTGCTGAGCGGCCAAAGCTGGGATGCAGTGATCGATACCTGCGGTTACGTGCCGCGCATCGTGCGCCTTTCGGCGCAGGCACTCAAACCAGCCGTGGGACGCTATGTGTTTATTTCCAGCATATCGGTGTATTCCGATACTAGCAAAATCGGGATAGATGAAAACGACCCGCTGGGCAAGCTGGAAGATGAAAGCATCGAAGATATTAGCGGCGGGAGCTACGGTCCGCTCAAGGCCTTGTGCGAACAGGCCGTTCAGCAGGAATTTGGCGAACAGGCGCTGATCATCCGACCGGGGCTGATCGTCGGGCCATACGACCCGACTGACCGCTTTACCTACTGGCCGGTACGCCTGGCGCTGGGCGGAGAAGTGCTGGCGCCTGAAAAACCGGAGGTGCCGGTACAGATCATCGATGGGCGCGACCTGGCTGAATTCATCATCAAGCTAATCGAAGCCCATGCACATGGCAGTTTCAATGCGACCGGGCCGCAGGCTGAATTGAGCCTGGGCGCAATGCTTGAGGCATGCAAACAGGTGAGCGCCAGCGATGCAATTTTCCGCTGGGCATCGGTTGAGTTCCTGGCAGAAAACAAAGTGGAGCCGTGGAAAGACATGCCGGTGTGGGTACCGGATACCCCGGAAGAAGCCGGGTTCTCGCGGGTAAATATTTCCAGGGCGCTGGCTGCCGGTTTAACCTTTCGCGGGCTGGATGAAACGGTGAGTGATACCCTGGCCTGGGCCAGCACCCGTCCTGTGGAATACAGCTGGCGCGCCGGGCTGGA
The DNA here is from genome assembly GCA_038249405.1 of Anaerolineales bacterium. GTDB lineage: Bacteria > Chloroflexota > Anaerolineae > Anaerolineales > Villigracilaceae > UBA5195. The sequence goes on along the minus strand of JBBRWF010000060.1, from coordinate 7,372 downwards.
GATGGAACGCGAAACAGAACTGCTGACCCGGCTGCGTGAAAGTTAAATGAGCTTGCCTCCGCCCTTCGCCAAAATCCTGATCGCCAACCGCGGCGAAATTGCCATACGGATTGCACGCGCCTGCCGCGAGCTTGGCATTTGCAGCGTGGCAGTGTATTCCGAAGCCGATAAAGATGAGCTGCATGTACGCCTGGCGGATGAAGCGCTACTGCTGGGCGCATCCGCACCATCTGAATCGTATCTCAATATTGAGAAAATCATCTCTGCGGCCCGGCAATGCGGCGCGCAAGCCATTCACCCTGGGTACGGGTTTCTCTCGGAAAATGCGAGGTTCGTCGCGGCAGTCGAAGAGAGCGGGCTGACCTTCATCGGACCGCCCGCTGCGGCGATACGCGCCATGGGCGATAAAGCCGAATCCAAGATCAGTATGAAAGCTGCCGGAGTACCGACAATTCCGGGGGTGGAGGGGCTGACTGACCTGGCATCCTACTGCGCCGCAGCTGATTTAATTGGCTATCCCGTGCTGGTCAAAGCAGCCGCGGGAGGCGGCGGCAAAGGGATGCGTGTAGTCTATACCCCGCCCCAGATGGCGGAAGCAGTGGAATCTGCAGGCCGGGAGGCCCTAAACGCCTTTGGGGATGAACGACTGCTGGTTGAGAAGTATCTTGAACAGGCGCATCATATTGAGTTCCAGGTATTTGGCGATCGGCACGGCAACCTGCTGCACTTGTTTGAACGTGAATGCTCGACCCAGCGGCGGCATCAAAAGATCATCGAAGAGTCCCCCTCCCCAATGCTGAATGCAGATCTGCGTGAGAAAATGGGTGCAGCAGCTGTGGCAGCGGCGCGCGCAGTGGGTTACACCAATGCGGGAACCGTGGAATTTATTCTTGACTCACGAACCGGAGAGTTTTACTTTTTGGAAATGAACACCCGCCTGCAGGTGGAGCACCCGGTGACCGAAATGGTGGTGGGGCTCGACCTGGCACAGTGGCAAATCCGTGTGGCTGCCGGGGAGAGATTCCCTTACAGCCAGGAAATGCTAACCCAACGCGGGCATGCCATCGAATGCCGCATCTATGCTGAGGACGCGGCAACTGGATTTCTGCCAAGTACGGGGCAGATCATGCGGTGGGTGGAACCACACGGGCCAGGCATCCGGCTGGATTCGGGCGTGACAACCGGCAGCCAGGTAAGTCACTTTTACGACCCGCTGCTGGCCAAGTTAATCACCCATGCAGAAACCCGCGAGACCGCCATCGGCCGTATGCAGAACGCGCTGCGAGAGATGGTTGTGCACGGGGTAATTACGAACCTGGACTTTCTACAGGCAGTTCTGGCGCACCCGGATTTTAAGGCCGGGAACGTGACGACGCGCTGGGTGGAAAGCGTACTGGAGAGTCTATCCCCGCCCGCCGAGCCAGCCTTGGAAGCGCTGATCGCCACCGCGCTGGCGGAAAATTCCCTGCCAACACAGCAGAACAGCATTGGGCCAGACCTACCTGGCCCGGACCCTTACAGCCCGTGGAAACAACCCAACGGATTCAGGTTAAGCAGCCGGGGTTGAGAATTATTCCTGGCGCATCCAGCGTTTGACGGCTTCGGTTGGCTGGCGATGCTGCCGCATGCAGTCCAATAAGGCTTGCGGGGTATCGGCCATGCAGATCATGCGCAGATGTTCGGGGTAAATAAAACCTTCCGTTTCGGCATGCCGCAGCATGGTCATCAGGGGATGGAAGTATTCACGCACATTCAATAACCCAACCGGCTTTTCATGCACCCCAATTTGTGACCAGGTGAGGGTTTCAAACAATTCGTCAAAAGTACCAAACCCGCCCGGCAGTGCGATATAGCCTTCGGCCAGGTCATACATACGGGCTTTGCGCTCGTGGATGGTGGGGGTCACTTCCAGGCGAGTCAATCCCATGTGCGCCAGGGCAGGAGTATTCATCGATTCAACGAGAACTCCAATTACCTCACCGCCAGCCTGCAAGGCTCCATCTGCCACAGCGCCCATGATGCCGGTTTTGCCTCCGCCGTAGATCAGACGGATGCCATTTTGAGCAAGAGTCGCGCCCATCTGATGGCCCGCCAGTTTGTAATTGGGATGAATACGTTCTGCTGAACCGCAATAGACACAGATTGATTTCATGTGTTGTTCATCTTTCGAGAGTATGATCTGAGAGACCGCAGCGTGGGTATTTTCTATTTTACCCTGAGCCTGGCAGCCTGACCCAAAATCAAAGGCGAAGCCCTGGATCCCGGCCAGGATATTGGGAACTGGTGTGGGAAGTTAGAGTTATGTAAGATGACCTTTGTATGGCTTGACTCACGTATCGGAAGAGTCATAGAATATGAGACACTATGGATTATAAAGATTACTATCAGGTTTTGGGTGTTTCTCGAACCGCCCCGGCAGATGACATCCGGTCGGCGTATCGTAAGCTCGCGTTAAAGTACCATCCCGATCGAAACCCGGGCAACAAACAGGCTGAAGAAAAGTTCAAAGAAATGAACGAAGCCTACCAGGTACTTTCAGACTCGCAGAAACGCGCCAAATACGATCAATTGGGCAGCGCTTATTCCAATTATGAACGCGGCGGCGGGCAGCCCGGCGGGTTTGATTGGAGCCAATACTCCAACGCTGGCGGACAGCAAGTAAATTTTGATGAACTGTTTGGGGGAGCCGGGGGCGGCGGTTTTTCTGACTTTTTCAGCGCCATTTTCGGCGGGATGAACGGCATGCCTGGCGGTGATGTACGCTCGCAGCGAGCGCCCCGTCAATATGAACAATCTGTCTCGATTACGCTGCAAGAAGCGCATGAAGGAGCCACACGAGTTCTTGAAACCAGCGGCAGACGCGTGCAGGTTAAAATTCCTGCCGGAGCCAAAACGGGTACAAAAGTACGCGCGACTGGCAGTGCTCCAGATGGGTCTGACCTGCTCCTAAAAGTGGAAGTGCAGAGCGATCCACGCTTTGAGCGCGAAGGCAATGACCTGCGCGCTCCGGTAAGCGTAGATGTTTTTACAGCCTTGCTGGGCGGGGAAGTAGAGGTGCCAACCATGAGCGGGCGGGTAAAACTGACCATTCCGGCTGGCACACAACCCGATCAAAAAATTCGCATCACAGGACGCGGCATGCCACAGTTAAGATCTCCGAAAGAAAAAGGAGATTTGATTGTACAGGTAAAGGTGCGCGTACCCAAAAATTTGAGCGCAGAACAACATGCGCTTCTACAAAAAGCTCGCGAACTTGAAAAATAGATTGAGTACGATTGGTGAAGGAGTAAATAATGAATAAGAATGTTCGTTTAATGGTAGCAATCGCTGCGCTGGTGCTGGCATCACTTGCGTGCCAGGCAGTACAACCGGGACTGCCGACCCTGTTGCCAGAAGCCACCTTTTCCGCGCCTACGGCGGCGCCAGTGTATGTCTCAACCCAAAGCTTGGATCAACAAGAAACGCTTTCCTCTTTATATCAAAATGTGTCGCCTGGGATCGTTTCGATCCGGGTGTTGACGGCCAATGGCGGCGGACTTGGAACCGGGTTTGTGGTGGATAATGCCGGACATATCGTTACTAATTATCACGTTGTTGAAGACCAGAAGAAAATCGAAGTTGACTTCATTTCCGGGTTCAAGGCTTATGGAACGCTGGTGGGAACTGATCTCGATTCTGACCTGGCGGTCATCAAGGTGGATGCGCCGGCTTCAGAGCTTCGCCCCCTGGCAATGGGCGATTCTGACAGCCTGAAGGTGGGTCAGTCGGTGGTAGCCATCGGGAATCCTTTTGGCTTGAATGGAACGATGACCCTGGGAATTGTTTCGGCCCTGGGGCGCAGCCTGCCTTCGGCGCACGAATCGCCGGGCGGCAGCTTCTTTAGCGCCGGGGATTTGATCCAGACAGATGCATCCATCAACCCAGGTAATTCGGGCGGTCCGCTGCTGAACCTGAACGGCGAAGTGATCGGTATCAACCGCGCCATCCGTACGGATGCCACTAACACAACGGGCGAACCGGTCAATTCCGGGATCGGCTTCTCGATCGCCATCAACATCGTCAAACGTGTTGTCCCGGCAATTATTGAGAAAGGTAAATATGATTACCCGTACATGGGTCTGGGGTCGGCTTCTGATTTGAGCCTGGACGAGATCAAGGCTTTGGGCCTGACCAACTTTACTGGCGCATACGTTACCAGCATTCAACCGGGCAGTCCGGCAGAAACAGCCGGGTTGATCGCCGGAACAAAAGACGTTGGCTTGCCGAACCTGATGGGCGGCGGTGACCAGATCATCGCAATGGACGGCCAACCGATCAAGAATTTTGACGGCTTAATCAGCTACCTGATCAACCACAAAGCACCCGGTGACACAGTGAACCTGACAATTTTGCGGGATGGAAAGCAACTCGAACTACCGCTGGTGCTAACCAAACGTCCGTAAAACAAGCACAAAGAACTAAAAAGAAGTTGAGCGCTCAAACAGCTCAACTTCTTTTTATTGTTGCCAGCATTAGCCGAAACGTTCTTCCTTCCAGACATCGGCGCGGTTGTGATAGCCGGCCTGCTCCCAGAAACCACGCCGGTCGGCAGGCATAAACTCGAGGCTGCGCAGCCATTTTGCGCCTTTCCAGAAATAGGGGGTTTCAAGGGTTTCCTGATTGGGCAGGTAACCGACCACACCGCGCAGCGGGTAGCCGTGATCGGGGTCGAGCGGTTTGCCATCAAAATGGGTGGCCATCAGGAAATTATCCTGCAAAACAACTTCCAGCGGCAGGTTGACGGTAAAACCATATTCAGCGTGCTGCATGACATATTTGGCAGTGTGCTTGATCTTGATGAAGCCCTGTTCGAGCAGGGTCTTGACCGATACACCTTCCCAGGCAGTATCCATCTTGCTCCACTTGGTCACGCAGTGAATATCCATCGTTAATTTGGTGCGCGGCAACTGGTTAAATTCGTTCCAACTCCAGCGTTTTTCCTGTTCAACTTCACCCCAGATGCGAAGATCCCAGGTAGCGGCATTAAAAGCCGGAACCGGTCCATAATGCAAGACTGGAAATTTTAACGTTAACGACTGTCCCGGAGGCAGGCGGCCTTCATTGCGAATGCGCTCTTCTTGCTTCCGGCGGTCAGGTCCTTCAAACATAAACATAGTGGACTCCTCCTGTCGGAATTGATTATACCCAGAACAGTGCAAAAAATCTTATAACAGTCTTAATCCTGCGTAAGATTTTTATTTGCAAATGGCCACACTAAAGTTCACTCTTTCAGTTCAACCATGATGATCAGGTTGCCGTAGAGATCTTTGAAATGAACATGCACATCGCCTTCGGTATCTTCGGGTTCGTAGAGAAATTTAACCCCGCGCTGCTTGAGGGTTGTGTAAGCCAGCTTGCAATTCTTTGTGTAGATGAGAAAAAGCGGCTGGGTTCCTGCCTGGCGGCCGACCAGGGATTTTTCACCAGGTTCAGCTTTTAACATCCATAGACCTACATCGGCCTGACCCGGCACACCGATGTGAACATAGCGCACATCTTCCGAAACAACCTGGTCCAGCAGTTTGTCAAAACCCAGTTTGTCCACATAAAAACTGAGCGCATCGTCATAATCTTTGACCAACAAGGTTATGCGGCTTAAGTTTGTAAACATGGAAACCTCACTTTCTTTGCAAAATCTGGTGTGCCAATTTATTTAGGATCATAGCCCAATTCATCCAAGAGTTTGCGTTCACTGGAAACGGTATTTTTAGCACCCAGCAATTCGCGCCAGAAATCATTGTCATAGCGCCGTGATTTGACGGGCAGCGGCATGGGTACGCCCCAACCCAGCAGCAGCACTTCCTCTTTGGGCTGCAGACGCGCCAACATACCCTTAATGGCTTCGCGACCCGATAGACCCGAAAGCACGGCCTGAATGTCATCATCATCACCCAGCCAGCCGCTAATGCGCGTGCCAAGCTGCGACATGACTTCGTCATAAATCTGGGAAGGACGCTGGTCAACGATCAGCAGGGTGACATAATATTTGCGCAGTTCGCGCGCGATGGTGGCAAAAGTGGTCTGGGCAGCCATTTCGCGGTTGAGCAGTTTGTGAGCTTCTTCGACGACGATGACCAGCGGACGCGGCTCGGTACGGCCGTGGGCGCGGAATTCGTTGGTACGTTTTTCCCAGGCATCGCGGATGTGGCGGGTTAACAGGTTGGAAACCAGCAGGTAGTCCAGGTCTGTTTCATGCTCGCCAAAGGAAAGGACAACATGCTTTCCGGCTTCGAGACTTTTGATGATCTCAGAAATGTTGTCAATGACGGGCTTTTCGACAATATAGGATTTGTTAAACAGGCGGCGCAGCTTGTCGTGCAGGGCTTCGGCAGCCATGACGTTGACGCCGTTTGCGTCAGCCCAGGCGGCGACACTATCGGGATGGGGCACTTTTTTGAGCTTGCCCTTTTCATCTTCCATTTCCACTTCGTCGCGGTTCATGGCTTTGAAGTGCGCAAACCATTCGCTCTTGAAGGTGGTGTACAGAGCATTCAGCGTGGTGGGAGTGGTCTCCTTCAGGTTTAGCTCACGGGAGAGCATTTCAATATCTGCGGAAGAAATATCAGAGGTGGCGATCTCCAGGTTGAAATTGGGGGTCTGGGTGCCGCGAATCCGGGCGCCTGCGCCGAGGCCGACCACCTGCACCTTGCCGCCAAATTTGGTTTTCAGGCCAATGACGGGTAATTTTGTATCGGAGGCCACATCGTCAAAACCGTACTCGTTGTGCATATCCAGCACCAGTACGGAGGCTTTGTTGTAATTCATCAGACCAGCCAGCACCAGGCGGGTAAGAAAGGATTTGCCGGTGCCCGTCGCGCCGAACACGCCCGATGAACGTTGAACGAATTTATCGAGGTTGATGCAGACGGGATGCCCCTGTTCTCGGGTGTAGCCAATGATGAAGTTGCCGTCTTTATCCGGGTCGCCAAATATGGCGGCGATATCGGCCCGGTCGGCGAGGCAGACCGGGGCGTGATGCAGCGGCACGGTCTTGACCGGGATGGGATGCGGGTCTTCGGGGTGTTCGGCGCGCCAGAGCTTATAGTCTGGCGAGGCAGGGTCGGGGCCGCGTTCCAACATCAGCGCGGGCAGGATCTCCAGATTGGTGTAGAGTGTTTGCCCGTGCAAAGCGCGCGCCAGGGCGGGCGGCAGGCGTTTCTCAGATTGTTCATCGGCAAAACGCGGATCGGTGGCGCCCAGTTTCAGATCGGTTGCCAGACCGTAGAAACGATAATTGCCGCTGTCGATGACCACGAAACCGCCCTCCTGCACATCCAGCGGATCGACAGTCAGACGGGCCAGGAAGGATTCCTTCAAACCACCCCCCACGATG